>NZ_JCAKFQ010000009.1:0-188925 GCF_059509875.1 Halomonas sp. LMYGS-3
CCGGTTGCTCCCCACCCCGCCTCGCGGCGACGCAGTTACCTTCGGCTACGGGGTCATGGCTTACCCCGGTGCGGACTCTCACCGCACTGTGTGCACGCCTTCACGGGCGCACTGGGAGCCACGCTTTGCGGGGCGATGCGGCGCGAAGCGGTGCTGGCGGTTGTCTGCCACGTCAGCGGCTACCACCGGGGCGCCTACGGCGCCAATCGCTCGGCGGAGCCAGGCTCCAGCCTTCGCCAAATGCCTTCGCCAACGCCTCCTCATGTCCTCCAGATCCGCGGTACGCAGGCCTCGCGGCCGACCAGCCTCGGCCGCAACACCTTCCAGGCCGCCTCGCACAGCGCCCAGGCCTCGTTGCGTTCGTGCCCCAGGTAGCGCAGCAGCAGCACGCCGTGGCGCACGGTGACCGCCCAGTGCGGGCTCACCTCGATCGCATCACGCAGCGCCTCGATGGCGCCGGCCTCATCGGGCAGACCCACGGCCCATAGCGTCGCCTGAACGGTGGCGCCGCCCTGCCCCCAGCGGCCATGGAAGCGGGGGTGACCCGGATCGAGAGGCTGACGCTCCAGCCACAGCGGCTTGCCGTCGCGCAACAAGCGGAAGCGCTGGGCGATGCGCCCGGAGACATAGGGCAACCGACTCGCCGGCCGCCCCAGCGCCAGCACCTCCCAGCCCAGGCAGCGCGCATCGCCCGCCAGCTCGATGGTGGTGGCCTGCTCGCCCCGCGAGCCATCGAAGGCGATGGTCTCCTGGGGCAGCCACTCCAGCAGGCCGCCATCGGCGACCTCGAGGCGGGTGTCCTGTCGCCAGGCCACGCCCTGGCTGTCGGCGCGGTAGAGCTTGTTGGCGGCCGGGGTGGTAAGCAGGGCATGGGCCTCCGCTTCGACCCGGGCCGAGATGCTCAGCGCATCGCCACTGACCAGGCCACCGGGGGGATGCAGCAGGTAGACGTGGCAGGCGCCCTCGCCCCCTTCGGGATAGAAGGGCCGCTGTACCCGCAGCGGGCCGTGGTGGCGTGCCCTCACCATCCGCGTGGCGCCCAGGCGTGCCAGGAAACCGAGCTCCAGCGACGCTGCCCAGTGGCGGCCGGCATCGAAACGGTGGCCCGACTCGGGGTGATACGGAATGGCGCGCGGGATGGCCGTCATCACAAGGGTCCTGTGCGTCCGGTGGCTGTTGCCTCTTCCTCAGCAAGCTGCGTACCAATCTGGTGAAAACACAAAAGTACTATTTTTTATCAATGTGTTATGTTGTACACAAAGAGGTACCCAGATACCTCCCTGCACCATCGCCGCCGCCGTGCGGAAGGGTCATCGCACCACCCGGGTGCGCGAGAGCGGCGAACGCACCACCATAGGGCAAAGCACCCGCCACGGCCGAAACCGAAACGGGCGCTCGTAGCTCGTAGCTCGTAGCTCGTAGCTCCAGAGCCTAGACCGTCAGGTGCTCCTTGATCAGCGCATCGGTCAGCTCGTCTATCCCGCCTCTGGCCACCGGCCGGCCGCGATCCATGATCGCGAAGCGGTCGGCGTACCGGCGCGCGAAGGGCAGTTTCTGCTCCACCAGCAGCACGGTCAGGACATCTTCCTCGATCAGCCTGCGGATCACCTCGCCGATCAGGGTGACGATATTGGGCTGGATGCCCTCGCCCGGCTCGTCGAGGATCAACAGCCGCGGCTCGATCACCAGGGCCCGGCCGATGGCCAGCTGCTGCTGCTGGCCCCCGGAAAGGTCACCGCCGCGCCGGTGCTTCATCTCCTCGAGCACCGGAAAGAGTTCATGGACGCGCTCCGGGATGGTGCGCCGGCCGTCGCTGCGCGCAGCGAGGCCGGTACGCAGGTTCTCCTCCACGGTCAGCAGCGGGAAGATCTGCCGTCCCTGAGGGACGTAACCGATGCCCAGCCGTGAACGGTCCTCGATGCGCCGCTGGGTCAGCTCCACAGCGTCCGCGTAGCGGAGGCTGCCCGAGGCCACCGCCACCTCGCCCATGATCGCCTTCATCAGGGTGGTCTTGCCCACCCCGTTGCGCCCCATGACGCAGGTGCACTCTCCGGTCGGCACCTCGAGATCGAGGTCCCACAGGGTGTGGCTCTCGCCGTAGTACTGGTTGAGCTTGTCGATCGCCAGCATCAGGCCATCTCCTCTTCCGCTTCGGCGCCCAGGTAGACCTCGATCACCTTCGGGTCGCTGGCGACCTGGTCCATGCTGCCTTCGGCCAGTACGCTGCCCTGGTGCAGCACCGTCACCTTGCGGGCGATGGAGCGCACGAAGCCCATATCGTGCTCGACGACGACGACGGACTGTTTTCCCGCGAGCCCGGTCAGCAGCTCGGCGGTGCGCTCCATCTCCTGCTCGGTCATGCCGGCCACGGGTTCATCCACCAGCAGCAGCCGCGGTCGCTGCATCAACAGCATGCCGATCTCCAGCCACTGTTTCTGGCCGTGGGAGAGGATCCCGGCCGGACGGCTTCGCAGTTCGGCGAGGCCAATGGTCTCGAGCACCTCGTCGATGCGGTCGCGGACCTCGCCGGACAGGCGAGCCGTGAGGGTCGGCAGGATGCGCTTGTCGGCGGCCATGGCCAGCTCCAGGTTCTCGAATACGCTCAGGGCCTCGAACACCGTGGGTTTCTGGAACTTGCGCCCGATGCCGAGGCTGGCGATCTCCGGTTCGTTCATGGTCAGCAGGTCGTGGCGACTGCCGAACCACACCTTTCCGGCATCGGGGCGGGTCTTGCCGGTGATGATGTCCATCATGGTGGTCTTGCCCGCCCCGTTGGGGCCGATGATGCAGCGCAGCTCGCCATCGTCGATGGTCAGGTTCAGGGCGTTGATCGCCTTGAAGCCATCGAAGCTGACGGTCACGTCCTCGAGGTAGAGAATGGGGCCGTGGCGCACGTCCACCGGTGACTCCACCGGCACCAGGAAGTCGAAGACGCGATCGCGGTCGGCCAGCGATTTCAGAAAGTTCATGCGCGAGCCTCCCTGCCGGTGGGCGTGGTGGCAGCCTCATCCTCGGGTCGGCGCTTCAGGCGATAGGACAGGAGTCCCGCCACGCCCTTGGGCAGGAAGACGGTGACCAGCACGAACATCCCCCCCAGGGCGAACAGCCAGGCATCCGGCATCACCCCGGTGAACACCGTCTTGGCGTAGTTGACCAGGATCGCCCCGATCACCGCGCCGTAGAGGGTGGCACGGCCGCCCAGCGCCACCCAGAGCACGATCTCGATGGAGAAGATCGGCGAGAACTCGCTGGGGTTGATGATACCCACCTGGGGGACATAGAGCGCTCCCGCCACGCCGGCGAGCATCGCCGAGACCACGAAGACGAACAGCTGGAAGCGCTCCACCCGGTAGCCGAGAAAGCGCGTGCGCGCCTCGGCATCGCGGGTCGCCACGCAGACCCGCCCCAGCTTGCTGGCCACGATGGCCCGGCACAGCACATAGCCCAGCGCCAGGGCCGCCCCGGTGGCCAGGAAGAGGCCCAGGCGGGTATCGCTGCTGCGCAGGCTGAAGCCGAGGATCTCGCGGAAGTCGGTGAGGCCGTTGTTGCCGCCGAAGCCCATCTCGTTGCGGAAGAAGGCCAGCATCAGGGCGAAGGTGAGCGCCTGGGTGATGATCGAGAGATACACCCCCGTGACCCGCGAGCGGAACGCCAGGAAGCCGAACACCAGGGCCAGGGCGCCCGGCGCCAGCAGCACCATGAGGAAGGCGAACCAGGCCATGTCGGAGCCGGCCCAGTACCAGGGCAGGCTGTCCCAGTCGAGGAAGACCATGAAGTCCGGCAATACCGGGTGCCCGTAGACGCCGCGGTCACCGATCTGGCGCATCAGGTACATGCCCATGGCGTAGCCGCCCAGGGCGAAGAAGGCCCCATGGCCGAGGCTCAGGATGCCGAGATAGCCCCACACCAGGTCCACCGCCACCGCCAGCAGGGCATAACTCAGGTACTTGCCGAACAGGTTGACGGTATACGCATTGACATGCAGCGGGTGGCCCTGGGGCACGGCCAGGTGCAGCACGGTCACCAGACACATGGCCGCCAGCAGCACGCCCAGGAACAGCCGGGTCGAGCGTTCGTTGAAAGGTGTCGTTAACCACATGTCGGTCTAGCCCTCCGCCGCCCGGCCCTTCTGCGGGAAGAGTCCGCGGGGGCGCTTCTGGATGAACAGGATGATGAAGACGAGCACGAGGATCTTGGCCAGCACGGCCCCGGCCCAGGGCTCGAGCACCTGGTTGATCACGCCGAGCGAGAGCCCGGCCACCAGGGTGCCCCAGAGGTTTCCCACGCCGCCGAACACCACCACCATGAAGGAGTCGATGATGTAGTTCTGGCCCAGGTTGGGCCCCACGTTGGTGAGCTGGGAGAGCGCCACGCCGGCGAGCCCGGCGACACCGGAGCCGAGCGCGAAGGTCAGGATGTCGACCCGGGTCGCACGAATGCCCATGGAGCGCGCCATGGCACGGTTCTGGGTCACGGCACGCACCTCCAGGCCGAGTCGGGTACGTCGCATGATCAGCATCAGGCCGGCAAATACCACCAGGGCGAAGCCCAGCACCACCATCCGGTTCAGGGTCAGCGACAGGGCGTCGTTGATCACCAGCGAACCACTCATCCACTCCGGGGTGACCACGGTGCGGTTGAGCGGCGAGATCACGGTACGCACCAGCTGCTGCAAGATCAGGCTGACGCCGAAGGTGGCCAGCAGGGTCTCCAGCGGACGGCCCTTGAGGAACTGGATCACCCCCCGCTCGATGGCGATGCCCGCCAGGGCGGCCACCAGGAAGCCCGCGGGCACCGCCAGGAGCAGGGCCAGCCCCGGCTGGCCGGGCAGCAGTTGCTGCATCGCCCAGGTGGTATAGGCGCCGAGCATGATCAGCTCGCCATGGGCCATGTTGATCACCCCCATCACCCCGAAGGTGATGGCCAGCCCGATGGCGGCGAGCACCAGCACCGAGCCGAGGCTCAGGCCGAAGTAGAGGGTCTCGGCGACGCGATTGAGCTTGAGCTTCTGCTCGATGTTGGTGAGCGCCGTCCGGGCGGCCGACGCGAGCTCGGCATCATCGCCCGCCGCGGCCCGCGACAGGGCGACCCGCGCCCGGGGATGCAGGCTGCCGTCGAGGTGGTCGATGGCCGTCACCTCGCCCTGCTCCAGGCGGTGGATGGCCAGGGCCAGGGTCAGGCGCTCACGGACACGGGCGTCGCTCTCCTGTTCGATGAGCTCCGACAGCGGGCCGGCCAGGTCGGCGTCGACCTCGCCGAGCAACCGCTCGGCGGAGGCCCGGCGCAGCTCGAGATCCGCCGAGTAGAGATCGACAACGGCGATGGCACTGCGCAACTGGTTGCGCAGGGCGTTGTTGATACCGATGCGATCCAGTTCGCGGCGGGACATCTCGCCGAGTGGCTCGCCGCTGAGGGCGTCGGCCACCGGCCAGTGGCGGCCACTGTTGTCGAGCACCACCACGAAGCGGCCCTCGTCGGTTTGCTGCAGGCGGCCGTCGAGCAGTGCCGATAGCCAGTCGCGGGCGCGCTCGTCGTCGCTGCGGACGATGGCCTCGATGGCCTCGCCCTTCTCGGCATAGGAGCTGACGTCCAGAGCCTCGAGCAGCTGGATGGCCGCGGCATCGTCGGGGCCATCGGTCTGGGCCTGGGCGGCCATCGGTATGAACAGCAGGGCCGCCAGCCAGATCAGTCCTATCAGGGGGATGGCGAGGGGGAAGCGGCGCCGCTTACCGGCCACACTGCCGGGCGTCGCCCCGGCCGACACTGGCCGGGACAGCGGGAAGTTCCTCATCGGCTTTCCTCGATTCGAGTTCGATTGTGTCGGGATGGCGTGCTCCCCCGCCGGTAGCCGACGGGGGATGGCGGGATTATTCGGCCAGGGCGGCCTCGGCTTCCTCGGCCGCGGTGCTGCCACCACAGGAGCCGTTGGCGACGTTGAAGTTGCCGCAGCGCATCGGCGCCCGCCAGTCGCTGATCAGGTCGCGGGACCCCGGCAGGTAGTCGGACCAGGCGTCGCCGGCCACGGTGGACGGCGTCTGCCACACCACGTCGAACTGGCCGTTGTCCTGGATCTCGCCGATCAGCACCGGCTTGGTGATGTGGTGATTGGGCATCATCGCCGCATAGCCGCCGGAGAGGTTGGGCACCGCCACGCCGATGATAGCGTCCTTGACCGCGTCGACCTCGGTGGTACCGGCCTTGCGTACCGCCTCCGCCCACATGTTGAAGCCGATGTAGTGGGCCTCCATGGGGTCGTTGGTCACCGACTCCTCGTCGCCGGTGTAGTCGATCCAGGCGTCGATGAAGTCGTAGTTGGCGTCGGTGTCGACGCTCATGAAGTAGTTCCAGGCGGCCAGGTGGCCGACCAGCGGGCCGGTATCGATGCCGGAGAGCTCCTGCTCGCCCACCGAGAAGGCCACCACCGGGATGTCGGCGGCATCGATGCCCTGGTTGGCGAGCTCACGGTAGAAGGGCACGTTGGCGTCGCCGTTGATGGTCGAGACCACCGCGGTCTTCTTGCCCTCGGAACCGAAGCGGCGGATCTCGGCGACGATGTTCTGCCAGTCGGAGTGACCGAAGGGGGTGTAGTTGACCAGGATGTCCTCGTCGGCCACCCCGAACTCCTCCTGCAGGTACGCCTCGAGGATGCGGTTGGTGGTGCGCGGATAGACATAGTCGGTACCGGCCAGCACCCAGCGCTCGACGCCGACCTGGTCGTGCAGGTAGTTGACGGCCGGAATGGCCTGCTGGTTGGGCGCGGCGCCGGTATAGAAGACGTTCTCGGAGGACTCCTCGCCCTCGTACTGCACCGGATAGAAGAGCAGGCCATTGAGCTCCTCGACCACCGGCAGCACCGCCTTGCGCGAGACGGAGGTCCAGTTGCCGAAGATCACATCGACCTCCTCCTGGGCGAGCAGCTCGCGGGCGCGCTCGGCGAACAGCGGCCAGTTGGAGGCCGGGTCGACCACCACCGCCTCGAGCTGGCGGCCGAGCAGGCCGCCCTGCGCGTTCTGCTGCTCGATGAGCATCTCCACGGTGTCCTTGAGGGTCGACTCGCTGATCGCCATGGTGCCGGAGAGCGAGTGCAGGATGCCGACCTTGATCGGCTCCTCGGCCAGGGCCTGGGCGCTGATGCCCAGCGTGGCGGACACCAGGGCGGTCGCCAGCCAGCGTGACGGTTGGGAGACGGGACGTGACAGTGCCTTGCGTCGGAATGCGGTCACTTGAACCTCCTTGCGCCCTCCTGAGAGAGGGACTCGTTGTGGTTGCGTCGCGCCGCCGGGGCAGGAGCCGGCCGGCGCTCGGGACAGCAACCAGAACTTGCAAGGTTTGCGCCACCCGATGGCAGGCACTTCTTTACATCAAACTTTCAATCACTTACCAAAAATGGAACGGAACGACACCGGCGTGATTGCACCACCCGAGTGCGGGCGGCCCTCGCCAGGGTCGTGGCACGCACCTCGATGGATGCACCATGGTCGAGCTCATGCACTCCCATGATAAAAAAAGGGGCGCCGACCGCGTCGGCGCCCCTTCTCTGGCTTATCTCGTTCGTTCCTGGTGACTGCCAGCGAACTAACGGTGTGGTGCCTGCGCTAGCCCTCCCCGAGTCGGCCAGGATCGATCAGACAACATGGAAGCACGCCGAAGCGGGCGTGCGCGTGTCCATGTTGCGCCCCCGATTCAGGTGGTCATCGATCTCGGCCGCGGAGCCGATCATACGGCCGTAGAGGAAGACGCTGAAGGCTGCCGTCTCGAGATCCCGCTCGGTCAGCTCGCCAGACTGGTAATCCCTCCACAGGAGCGCAAGCAGCAGCGCCGCGATCACCGCGTCGACGTTGACGCAGAAGACGTAACGGCTGGCACCCACGTCATACAACGCCTGCACTAGTTCGCGGTAGAAGGCATGGAAGATGTTGTAGTCGCCGCGCTTCGCCATGAACTCCGCGATGAAGCGCTCGCGCGGATCGTAGTTGACCGGCTTGCCCTTGAAGATCGGGTGGTGGACACCGGGCAAGGCGCGGACCTCGGTGCCGATCTCCTTGGCCTCGGCCTTCTCACGCTGGTAGTCACGGGCGAAGTCGGTGGCCATGGCCTTGAGGTCGATGCCGTGGTTCGGGTCGGTGGGGTCGATGAGCCCCTTGTCCTTGAACTGGTCGAGCAGGAAGGCCATCCCCTCGAAGCCGTTGCCGCCGTGGCTGTAGCCGGTGTGGGTGAGAAATCCCACCATGGCCTTGTTGATCTGCACGCGGCCAGGGGTCTGCGGTCCGTCGGCCGCGACCGCCCCCTTGGCGCCTTGTGCCGAGATCGAGCCGGGGCCGTTGGAGATCAGCAGGCCGACGAGGATCTGGAGCGGCAACGCCTCGTCGCGGGTCGGCTTCTTGCCGGTCATGGCGAGGAAGCAGAGGTCCGCCATGGTCCACTGGCCAAAGCGCTCGTCGCGTGGAATGCCACACAGCGAACCGGGCTGGTGGTGGGAACCCGGGATCGTCGCACCGACCATCACGCCGTAGAGGCGTAAGTACCAGGGCAACGTCTCCGCGGTCAGGCGCGAGATGCGTTTGCGCATGAGGGGCCCCCAGGCGATGGTCAGACTGATCGCGGCGAGGATGGCATCCCGGGAGAGACGGCCGTTCAGGGTGGCCAGGTAGGTGAGGAAGACCGACTTGCCACCGCGCGCCTTGACGGCGGCGAGCATCGCCTCGGGGCGGGGGTCGTCGGCCTCGGCCTCGGAGGCGAGAAAGAGCGCGCGGGTGGCGGCGTCCATGGTGATCGCCGAGATGTCGAACTCCTCGCTCCGGCCGTCCCGCAGGCCGGAATGCGCAAAGAGGTCGATCAGCGCGCTGGTGCAGGCCAGCGCGCGTTCGACCCGCTTCGGTCCGACGATCGCGGCGGCGGCCGCCATGATGGCGTTGGGCGCATTGCCCGCGTCCCGCGCGGCGTCGGCAGCCACGAGGATCGGGTCACCGACCAGGTTCACCTCCGCCGCCACGGCCACGTCCAGCATGGCACGGTCGTTCTCGCCGGCGATCTCGTGGACGAGGGGCAGGGCGAAATTGGCCTCCAGCGGATCGAGCGCCAGGTCGAGCACGGAATAGCCGTGCACGCTGGTCACCTGGGTGGTGGGGTCCATCACCGACGCCCCGGACTTGTCCTTCATGGTCTGGCGAGCGATCACCGCCCCCACCTGGCGCTTGAGCACGGCGATCTGGGTCGCATAGGGCTCACTCGGCGTCACCGGGGGCATGGCGAGTTCGGGTGGCGGCGCCAGGCCCTGGTCGTTGGCGATCCAGGGCTTGAGCGCGAGGCTGCCCGTCGAGGCGAAATCGGGCGAAACGCCGTTCAGCTTCATCACCGCGGTCAGTGCCATGGGGATGTCGGCGATATTGGTCACCACCGCGCCCTTGGCCGAGACCACCGGGTTGTCGGGCGTGTAGAGGTCGTCGACGCCGAAGGCCTCCATCAACCAGCCCTCCTTGTCTTCCGCCCGGTCGCCCGAGCCGGCCATCGCACCGGCATGGCCGACGGCACGGGTGAGCTTCGACTTCCAGCGGCCGACGACACAGGCAACCGTCGGCTTGCCGAAATCGACACCGTGCTCGTGATAGCCACCCGGTTCGACATAGAGCACCGCGGCTTTCGAGCGGTCGTCGTTCACCAGCGCATGGGAGAAATCACGGGCGTTGTAATGGATATAGACGTCCTTTCCGCTCGAGACGAGCGTTGTGGTGCCCCAGCCTTCGGTCGCGAGGTACTGCGCGATGGTGGTGGTGAAGCCCCCCGAATTCGAGAAGATCGCGACCGAGCCCTTGCGCAGGGACTCCTCGGGACTGTCGCCGCCGAGCGCGCCGCCAATGCGGACCCGGTTCCAGCTGTCGGCCACACCGAGGCAATTGCCACCGATGATGTCGACGCCATTGGCCTGCCCCATCGCGCGGATCTCGCGCGCATCGTGCACGGCTATCTTTTCGGTAATGATGACGATCTTTTCCAGAGCGTCGTTGACACGAATGAGTTCCGCCACCCCATCGCGCACGCTGGGGGGCGGGAGGTAGACAACGCCTACATTGAAGGTGTGCCCCGCAGCCAGGCCCTCGCGCACATTATTGAACACCGGAATGTCGCCCACGGACGTCTTGAGCGTCTGCCCGGCACGCCCCGGTGAGGTACCGAAGACCACGTTGCCCCCCGAATAGGCATGACTCACCGGGGTCACCGTGCGTGACTCGCCACCCAGAATGTTGAGAACACAGACGCGATCCTCGCGCCTCGCCACATCGGCCAGCGAGTGAATGCCGAGATAGTATGGAAAATCCGCAATACCCTGACGATACATGATGCGTCTCCCCTTAAGCCGCTGTCTTGATGCCGAGATGCCGGGCGATCTCGGCACGGCCTCCGTCACGCATCCACAGATCGAGATTCTTCGCGTAGCTCACCACTTCCGAGATGGCGCTGTCGAAGCCGAAGAAGCGGTAAGGCACGCCAAGGCTGTCCAGCGTGTCGCCGAGGTTGCCCATGCCGCGTACCAGGTTTGGCCCACCGCGCCCGACGACGACATAGAGCGGTGTCGGCCCGTACTCCGCGAAATGCTCGCGCAGCGCGTCGCCCATGCCCCGGAAGGTCTCGAGGATATCCGTGTTGTTCGACTTGCCCCCGATGATGAACAGCACATTGGTCTGGGCAAGGAAATGCCGATAGCAGATCGCGGCGACCGACTTCATCTTTTCATAGGGGGGATTGCCACCGAAATCCGAGGAGATGATCGCGGCATCCCCCAGCACCTCGGTCACCAGGCTATTGGCACCACCGCCGAAGGTTGGCGCCAGGATGGTGCCCTTGTCGTTGACCACAAAGACATCCGACTGGCCCTGGTGGGTACGAAGCCGGTTCACTTCCTGTTCGAAGGCCGAGACGTCGGCGGCGAAGAGCTGTTCGGGCAGGCCCAACCGCCCCACCCGGGGATCATCGCGGTCAAAGCCACACTTGAAGTCGCAGGCAACCGGCATCAGCCGACCGTCGCGCCCGGGGCGCATGCGGATGGGGTTCAGTTCCAGCGTGGTCATGCCATAGTGATGCATCAACTCCCAGAGCTTGGGCAGGTGCTGGACCAGCGGCGAGATGATCTCCTTGGGCGCCCCGATGTCGCTCAGCGCATTGGCCACCACGAAGGCCTTGAGCCCCGTCAGCGCCTCGAACGGCACGGTGGCGATCTCGGATTTGTCCAGCTCCTCGATATCGACGCCGCCGCGGTGGGTCAGCGTCATGCTCGGCGCCCGGAAGCGGCTGTCGTCGGAGATGGCAAAATAGACCTCGTGCTCGGCCGGCACGCCGGCCTCGAATGTCACCCCGTTCGCCTTGGCGTAGGCATTGCCGTGACGATGCTCGGCGAAATAGAGCCGCTCCTTCTCGGCCAGGGCGGTACGTAGATCGCTCGCCTTGCCGATAAGCCCCGCCTTGCCTTTCTTGCCGACGCCACCGCGGAACAGCGGCTTGATGAAGATCAGCCCATGGCGAGCAATCAAATCCTGAATCTGGTCCTCAGTCGCATCGGGCCCAAGTACTTCCGAGGTCGGAAACCCGACATGATTGAGAAGTCTTGCCCCGTGTAGCATTCCGGTAAGCTGCATATTATTTTCTCCAATAGACCGCTGTTTCCCGGTGAAAGATTCAAGCAAGCGGCAGAAAAGATAGAGCCTCAATTACCCCTTTCTTTCCTGGAGCCTTCCTCTTCTATCTACGGCTACTGACGAGGTCGTCAACAGGGGTTCATTCAGCTGTTGTTATGTAAGTCTGCTGAATTTCGCCGAGCTTCCACCTCGAGATCGACCCGCCATCGAGCACGGCGAGCCATGGCTGGCGTAAAAAAGGGGCATCGAAAGAGTTGATACCCCGAAAAATTGGCTGTGTTCTGTAGGCTTGTCGGGATCGACAGGCCACGTCGATGAGTCAGCTAGCGGCGCGGGCACGCGCCATGACCACAGCCTTCTTGACCAGCGGCAGGGCGAGTGACAGCCCGGCGATGAGCAGCAGGGTCAGCGAGATCGGCTTGTCGATGAAGGTCGACCAGTCGCCACCGGAGATCTGCAGCGCACGCCGCATCGACTCTTCCATGATTCCGCCGAGGATCAGCGCCAGGATCAGCGGTGCGGCCGGGAACCCGAACAGGCGCATGCCCAGGCCCAGCACACCGAAGCCGAGCAGCAGGAAGAGGTCGAAGACGCTGAAGCTCATCCCGTAGACGCCGATCATGCAGAAGATCAGGATCAACGACAGCAGCAGCGGCCGCGGCATGTCGAGGATCCTGGCGATGAACGGGATCAGCGGCAGGTTGAGCACCAGCAGGAAGATGTTGCCGATGTACATGCTGGCGATGACGCCCCAGAACACATCGGGCCGATCCACCAGCATCGCCGGTCCCGGGGTCACGCCCATCACCAGCAGGGCGCCGAGCAGCACCGCCGTGGTGCCGGAGCCGGGCACGCCGAGGGTCAGCAGTGGCACGAAGGAGCCGGTGCAGGCGGCGTTGTTGGCCGCCTCGGGCGCCGCTACGCCCTTGATGTTGCCCTTGCCGAAGGTATTGCCGTCCTTGGCGATACGCTTCTCCATGCTGTAACCGAGGAATGACCCGATGGTGGCGCCGGCACCGGGCAGTACCCCGGTGAAGAAGCCGAGCACCGAGCTGCGGCCGATGGGGCCGGCGATCTCCTTCACCTCGCTCTTCGACAACTTCAGCGAACCGATGGCGTTACGGGGCTGCTCCTTGCCGCCACCGCCGCGCAGCAGGATGAAGAAGACCTCGGCCAGGGCGAAGATGCCCAGCGCCACCACCAGGAAGTCGATGCCGTCGAGGAGATGGGCACTGCCGAAGGCGTAACGCACGGTGCCGGTCTGCAGGTCGATGCCGATGATCGAGATCATCACCCCGATCACGGCGGCGATCAGCCCCTTGACCAGCGACTTGTCGGAGAGCGACACCACCGCGGTCAGGCCCAGCACCATCAGGGCGAAGTACTCCGCCGGGCCGAAACTGACCGCGACCTTCGACAGCAGGGGCGCCACCAGCATCAGGAAGACGACGGAGATGGTCCCCCCCACGAAGGAGGCATAGGCGGCGATGGCCAGGGCCTTGCCCGCCAGGCCCTGCTTGGCCATGGGATAGCCGTCGAAGGAGGTGGCCACGGTCCCCGCCACGCCGGGGGCGTTGAGCAGGATCGACGAGGTCGATCCGCCGAAGATGGCACCGTAGTAGACCCCCGCCATCAGGATCAGGCCGGAGGAGGGATCCATGGCGAAGGTGATCGGGATCATCAGCGCCAGGGCACTGATCGGCCCGAGACCGGGCAACATGCCGATGATGGTGCCGGCGAATACCCCGGTGAAGACGTAGACGATATTGATCGGCTCCAGCGCGATGCCGAAGCCATACATCAGGTTATTGAAAGCATCCATTGTCAGGGTCTCTCTCGCTGGCTTAGCGTGTCGGGCGACATCAGATCGGCAGGATCCCGGTCGGCAAGTAGACGTTCATGATCCTGGTCATGGTCAGGTACAACGCCAGCACCACGCCCAGGGAAACGGCCAGGTTGATGCCATGACGCCGATAGCCGTAGTACCAGGTGAGGCCGAACGCCAGCAGCGTGGAGGCGACCACGAAGCCGATCGGAACCAGAACCCCGGCGTAGACGGCGATTGCCAGCGAGGTCACCACTACCCGCGACCAGGGGCGCAGCAGCAGCGGCATGGCCGGCTCGTCATCGACCGGCTCCGGGATATCCCGGGCCTTGGGCTTTTCCAGGAACAGCAGCAACGCCAGGCCCAGCAACACGAAACCCAGCACCTTGGGGAAGAGGTCGGAGTCGACCGGCCGCGGCAGCGGAAAACTCGGAATCTGGAAGGCCATCGCCAGGTAGCCCACGGAGAACAGGGCAATCACCAGCGCCAGCCACTGATTGGTATTGAGTCTTGTCATGAGGCAGTCATCCCGAACCCGAAGCGTGAACGCTGCGATGGGTTCAAGTCATGCATTCGGGGGAATGCGAGCCCCGGTCGATGCAGGGCCCGCGCGAGTCGGTGAGGCGTCGCAGTGTCAGCGGATCAACCCTAGATCGCTCAGCACGCCGCTGAACTCTTCCTTCTGCGCGTCGAGGAAGGCACCGAATTCCTCGCTGTTCTGATAGGCGTCGAGCCAGCCCAATTGATCGCGCGCCTCGGCCCAACTGTCGGTCTCGAGCATCCTGGCGAACAGGTCCTCGTAATAGGCCACGGCCTCCTCCGGCATGTCGGGGGTGCCCATCACGCCACGCCAGATATCGAAGGTGTAGTCGATACCCTGCTCCTGGTAGGTGGGGATATCGGCCAGCGGGCCACCCAGCCGTTCTGGCGCCGACACGCCCAGCGCACGAACCTCGCTGTCCGGGCCTAGTTGGCCCGCGGCCTCGCCGGCACCGGTGATCACCGCCTCGACGTGCCCCCCCATCAGGTTCGTCATCGCCTCGCCGCCTCCCGAGAAGGCGATGTAGTTGACATTGGCCGCCTCGAGCCCGGCTGCCGATGCCACGCCGGCGATGGCGATATGATCCATGGAGCCCGGCGCGCTGCCGCCGCCGACACTCAGGCTGGGGTTCTCGCGTATGGCGTCGAACAGGTCGTTGAGATCCTGATACTCGGAATCCTGCGGCACCAGTACGATCGAGTAATCGGTGATCAGGCGAGCGACCGGCGTGAAGTGGGTGTGATCGTACTGTGAGGTACCGGCCAGGGGCACCAGGATGATCGGCGGGCTGGTGGCGAACAGCTTGTGGGGATTGCCGGCATCCCGGGCAATCTGGGCCCAGGCCACGGCCCCCCCGCCACCCGGCACGTTGATGGCGGCGAAGTTCTGGTCGGCCAGGCCCTCTTCCTGGATGACCCGCGAGGTGGTACGCACCAGAGTATCCCAGCCACCACCCGGGTTGGCCGGAGCGATGAATTCGATGGAACTGGTCGGGGTCCACTCCTGGGCCTGGGCGGCGGCGGTCATGCCGGCCAGGGCGGCGAGGGGCAGGACGAGGGCGGCCAGGCGCTTGGCCGGGTGGGCAGTCTTGACGATCATGGCGTACTCCAGACGTTGGCTGTTGTTCTATCCGCGGATCATCGGAAGTGTCCGCAGGCGTCTGCAACGTTAGAAGAGCCGCGCCCTCCCCTGCAAGCTTCTGAACATAAAAGACAAACTGTCCGTTATGGGCATTCTGTCCATTCTGTTCACACCACGAGGATCAGTTGTCATCCAACCATGGGGCGACGGCACCGACCAGCCGATAGCGACGCTCGGGCCTTCCGACATCACCATAGCCCAGTTCCGCGCCGGCGACCTGCACCGAGACCAGGAACTCCAGGTAGCGGCGCGCCGTGGAGCGGCTGGCCCCGATCGTGCGCGCCGCCTGCATGGCGGTGAGCGGGGCACCCGCACCCTCCAGGGAGCGGATCACGGCGCTCAGCGTCAGCCGGTCGATGCCCTTGGGCAGCGTTCGGGAGCCGCCGGCCGGGACCTGCTGCGGACGCAGCCGGGCCAGGGCCTGGTCCAGCTCCTCCTGATTCATCTCGCCGCGGGACGCCAGGGCGGCGCGTTCGCGGCGGAAGCGGGCCAGCATCTGCGCCATGCGCGACGCCTCGGTGGGCTTGATCAGGTAGTCGAAGACCCCGCCGCGCAGCGCCTCGGCGATGGTCTCCACCTCGCGGGCCGCGGTAACCATGACGATATCCATGTGCAGATGATCGCGACGCAACTCCCAGAGCAGCTCGAGCCCCACCACGTCGGGCAGGTAGGCATCCAGCAGCACCAGCTGGATCTCGTCGGCGTGACGCCCCAGCAGCTCCCTCGCCTCGGCGCCGGAGCGTGCCATACCCACCACCAGGAAGCCCTCGCTCTGCTCGATGAAGGCGCGATGGATCTCGGCGATGCGGAAGTCGTCCTCGACGATCAGGATCCCGTAATCCGGCGAGGCAAGCTCAGAGGATGGCGTATCGGGGTGTGACATCGATTCTCCCCTGTGGTCGTCGTTGTAATTGATCATCGCATCAGTGGTCGGCCGCCACCGAGGCATGGCACAGCGAGCGGTCCAGCACCACCATGAAGCAGGCGCCTCCCAGCTCGCTCTCCTCCAGGGTGATCTCGCCGCCATGCTCGCGGCACAGCCGCGAAATCAGCGCCAGACCGATGCCGCGATGCTTGCCCGGCTTGGTCGAGAAGCCCTCGCGGAAGATCGCCTCGAGGTGCTCGGGCGCCACTCCCGGGCCGTTGTCCTCCACCTCGATCAGCAGCTGCTCGCCCAGGTCGGTGAAGAAGAGGCGCACGCGCGGTCCCTCGCCGCTCCCCCGCTCACCCTGCAGGGCCGCGTGGCAGGCGTTGTCGAGCAGGTTGCCGATCACCGTCATCAACACCTCCTGGCCGGTCGCCGTGAGTGGAACCGACAGTGAGCTCTGGTCGTCGATCTCCAGGGCGACCCCGAGCTCGCGGGCCCGGGTCAGCTTGCCGAGCAGGGTGCCGCTGATCACCGGGTCCGCCACATGGCCCATCAGGAAGCTCATCTGGGCCTGGGCGCGCTCGCTCTCCTGGTGGATCAAGGCCAGGGCGTCCTCGATGCGGCCGAGCTGCAGCAGCCCCGAGATGGTGTAGAGCTTGTTGGAGAACTCGTGGGCCTGGGCACGCAGCATGTCCACGTCGCGGCTGGCGGCGGTCAGGGCATTGGAGAGCTCGACGATCTCGCGACGGCTGCGGAACGTCGCCACCGCGCCCTCGATCTCGCCGGCGTGGATCACCGGCACCCGGTTGACCACCACCGGATGATCGCCGAGCCACATCTGCTGATCGAACTGCTGCTCGCCGCGCTCGAGCACCTCGAGCAACCGCGAATTGGGTACCACTTCCTGGATCGGCCGGCCCAGCACCTCGCACTCCGGCGGCAGGTCGAGGAAGCGCCGGGCCTGCTGGTTGACCAGGGTGATCTGCCCCTCCCGGTTCACCGCCAGGATGCCCTCGTGGATCGACTGCAGGATCGCCTCCTTCTCCATCGCCAGCCGGGCGATCTCATGGGGCTCGAGCCCCAGGATAACCCGCTTGAGATGGCGCGAGAGGCCATAGGCACCGGCGAAGCCGAGCACGATCATCAGCACCACCAGCCACCAGCCGAGGCTGGTGTGCCGGCCCACGTCCATGGCCACCCGGTCGAGCATGAACCCCACCGAGACGATGCCGATGATGTTGCCCGCGTCGTCGAGCACCGGTGTCTTGCCGCGGACCGCCTCACCGAGCGACCCGGTGGCCTCGGAGACATAGGACTCGCCGTGCAGCAGTGCACGATCGTTGTCGCCGCCCACCATGGGCAGGCCGAGGCGCTCGGGCAGCGGATGGGAGTAGCGCAGCCCCTCGGTGTTGCCGACCACCACGTAGCGGGCGCCGGTCTCGCGGCGGATGCGTTCGGCGATGGGCTGGATGGTCGCCGAGGGATCGTCGTCGGAGAAGGCCTCGATCAACTCGGGAATGGCGGCCACGCTCAGCGCCACGGCCAGCGCCCGCTCGCCCATCTGGTCACCGATGATCTCGGCGGTGCGGTGGTTGAGGTAGGCCCCCTGGGCCAGCAGCATGGCGGCCAGCAGCACACCCACCAGCAGCATCACCTGGAGACGGAAGCTACGGATGAGCCGGTGGCGGCGCGCCCGGGGACGGCGCAGGCGCCTGACCTCGGCAATGGCATCGGCACGGCGGGGTGACATGGCGCAGACTCGATGGCGAAGAGTCGTCATTGTCGCACGCCTGCCGGGCACAGGCACCCGGCAGGCGCTTCTCAGCGCGCTGGGGAGATGCGTACCGGCGCCGTGCCGCTGCGCACCATGCCGAGCTCCTCGGCGGCACGGCGCGACAGATCGATGATGCGCCCCCTGACGAAGGGGCCCCGGTCGTTGATCCGCACCACGATCTCGCGACCGTTGTCGAGGCGAGTCACGCGGACCCGGGTGCCGAACGGCAGGGTACGGTGGGCGGCGGTGAGGGCCTGCCGGTCGTGACGCTCGCCGCTGGCGGTGCGCCGGCCATGGTAGCGATCGGCGTAGTAGGAGGCCTGCCCCTGCTCGCCGCTCCACCCCGATGGCGCCTCGCCGCCGGCCTGGTGGCCGCCACGCCCGGCACAGCCGGCCAGCAGAATGACCGCCAGCAACATCGGCAGGAGCCAGAGGGGATGCCGCCGGCGTGGGCTCCTGGCACCACGGGCATCGGCAGCGCTGACATCGGCAGTAATGACACGGTGACGGAATGACATGACGAAGGCTCGGCAAAACGGGCCGCTATTGTCGCATGACCGGCCCGCCATGCAAGGTCGCCGAGGGCGGTCGGCTAACGCCTGCCGGTGTCCCAGCCGAGGCTCTCTGCCCGGTGGCCGTCGAACCAGGCCAGGCGGTCGTGGAGGGCCACCACGCCGCCGACGATGATCAGCGTCGGCGGGCGCAGGACGCCTTCCAGGGAGTCCGGCATCCATCCCAGGGTGCCGCGATGGACCCGCTGGCGAGCCGTGGTGCCCTGTTCGATCAGGGCCAGGGGAGTCTCGGGCGACAGCCCGTGGGCGACCAGCTGGCGTCGGATCTCCGCCAGGCCATGCAACCCCATGTAGAAGACCAGGGTCTGGCCGGGGCTGGCCAGGGCCGGCCAGTCCAGATCCGTGGTGCCGTTCTTGAGATGCCCGGTGACGAAGCGTACCGACTGGGCGTGATCGCGATGGGTCAGCGGGATCCCGGCATAGGCGGCACAGCCCGAGGCCGCCGTGATGCCGGGCACTACCTCCACCTCGACACCCTCGGCCACCAGGGCCTCGAGCTCCTCGCCGCCGCGCCCGAAGATGAAGGGATCGCCGCCCTTAAGGCGCACCACCCGCTTGCCCGAGCGCGCCCAGTCGAGCAGCGCCTGGTTGATGCCCTCCTGGGGCAGGCTGTGCTCCGAGCGCGCCTTGCCCACATAGAGGCGGCGAGCGGCGGGATTCGCCAGCGCCAGGACTTCCTCGCTGACCAGCCGGTCGTGGAGGATCACCTCGGCCGCCTGCAGTCGCTTGAGTGCCTTGAGGGTCAACAGCTCCGGATCTCCCGGGCCCGCTCCCACCAGGCTGACCCGGCCCCGAGGCGGAGCGTCGGGAGGCAATGCGCGATCGTCGCGAGGGTCGTGGTCGGCGCTCATATGCCCTTCACTCCAGTTCCATCCAGTCACATATGCCATAAAGTAATGAATTGGGGATCATGGCGCCACCCGAAAACGCCTCTCCCCCGCAACCCCGACCTCAACCGCCCAGGGCCTTGCGCAGCCGGGGGCTCGCCAGCTCGCCGACCAGGGTCACAGCCAGCAGCACGGCCAGCAGCCAGGGCCAGTGGAGTCCGACCTCCACCCGGGCGATCCCCAGCGCATCGACGAAGATCACCAGGATGCCCAGCGGGCTCACGTAGCGCACCATGAACAGCCAGAGCGCATACCAGTGCGGCGACAGCCCCAGCTCGTCGCGGAAGGCTTCGCTCTTCAGCACGAAGCCCGCCAGCAGCACCATGCCGAGGCCGCCGAGCGGCATCATCCAGCGTGAGGTCAGGTAGTCGAGCCAGTCGAAGAAGTGGCGGCCGGCGAGCGTCCAGTCGGCACCGAGGTTGAACGACAACATCGCCAGGGTGCTCACCAGCCACAGCACGAAGCCGGTGCCCCAGGCCGCAGAGCGGCGCGAGAGGCCCTTGTTGTCGCCTAGCCAGGAGACGGTGGCCTCGACCATGGAGATCGCCGAGGTCAGCGCCGCCATGGAGAGCATCACGAAGAACAGGATACCGAACAGGGTGCCCAGCGGCATCGCCTGGAAAGCCAGCGGCAGGCTCATGAACAGCAACCCCGGGCCGCCCTCGGGGCTCATGCCGTTGGCGAAGATGATGGGGAATATGGCCAGCCCCGCCATCAGCGCCACCAGGGTGTCGGCGAGGGCCACGCTGAAGGTGGTGCGCACGATGGAGGCGCGAGCCGGCAGGTAGCTGCCGTAGGTGAGGATGGCCCCCGAGGCCAGCGACAGGGTGAAGAAGGCATGGCCCAGGGCGGCGAGCATGCCGTCGCTGGAGAGGCTGCCGGCATCGAACGAGAAGAGGAAGCGCCAGGCCTCGCCGAAGCCGCCGGAAAAGACCCCGTAGCCGATCAGGATCAGCAGCATGATCACCATGCCCGGCATCATCCAGCTCACGCTCTTCTCGATGCCGGCCTGCACCCCCTTGCCGACGATCAGCATGGTGGCCAGCGTGACCAGGGTGCTCCAGAAGCCCAGGTTGAGCGGGTTCTCGTTGTTGGCGACGAAGATCGCCACCATGTCGTCGACCCCGGAACCGGCCAGCCCGCCGGTCAGCATCTTCCACAGGTAGGCGAAGGACCAGCCGGCCACCACCACGTAGAACGACAGGATCATGAAGCCGCAGAGCATCGCCATCCAGCCGAGCAATGACCAGGCCGAGGCGCGACCCGACTCGGTGACCACCCGGCGCACCGCGTCGATCGGGCTGCCGCGGCCGCGGCGGCCGAAGGCGATCTCGGTCATCATCACCGGTATCCCCACCGTCAGGATGCAGGCGAGATAGACCAGCACGAAAGCGCCACCGCCGTGCTCACCGGTCATGTAGGGAAACTTCCAGATGTTGCCCAGCCCGACGGCGGAGCCGGTGGCCGCCAGCACGAAGCCCCAGCGGCCGAGCCACTGGGCACGAGGTTGTTGGAAACTTGTCATGTCTCACCAGGGAAGCAGAGGATATTGTTGTCACCCGACGCGACGAATGATCGGCATCGACCACCCATTATGACGGATTTTATTGTCACATGGCAGACGAGCAGGGTTTCATCCTACCCATGCGCCAAAGCTGCAAGCCCCCGCCCGGAAGGGGCGCAGGGCTATCGCAGATAGCAGCATTGCTCGGGGCTGATCCGCCGGCGCCCCTCGCTACAGTCAACTGCGATAGCCCTGCAGAGGCGGGGGCCAGGGGGGTCAGTCGTCCTTGAGGACGCCGCGGCGCATCTGATCCTCCTCGATGGATTCGAACAGCGCCTTGAAGTTGCCCTCGCCGAAGCCGTCGTTGCCCTTGCGCTGGATGATCTCGAAGAAGATCGGGCCGATCACCGTCTCGGTGAAAATCTGCAGCAGCACGCCCTCACCCTCGCCGCCATCGATCAGCAGGCTCAGCTCGCGCAGCTCCTCGACCCTCTCCCGGTGATTGGGCACCCGCCGGTCGACCTTCTCGTAGTAGGTATCCGGCGTGGAGAGGAAGGTGATGCCATTGGCGCGCAACGCCCGGACCGTGGCGTAGATGTCGTCGGTGGCCATGGCCAGGTGCTGGATGCCCTCGCCGTTGTACTCGCGCAGGAATTCGGCGATCTGGGAGCTGTCGTCGGCGGACTCGTTGATCGGGATATGCATCTTGCCGCAGGGCGCGGTCATGGCCCGGGAGTGCAGCCCCGTCTTCTTGCCCTTGATGTCGAAGTAGCGGTTCTCGCGGAAGTTGGCGATGCGGGTGTAGAAATCGGCCCAGACATCCATCTGGCCGCGGTCGACGTTGTGGGTCAGGTGGTCGAGGACCTTGAGGCCGACGCTGTGGTCGTTGGCGCCACGACCGGGAATCGGCTCGAAGTCGATGTCGTAGATGGTCCGCCCCTCGTCGTCGACCTTGGGATCGACGAAATAGAGCAGCGAGCCGCCGATGCCCTTCACCGCGGGGATACCCACCTCGCCGGGGCCGACCGGGCTCTCCACCGGCTCGGCACCGTGCGCCACGGCGTAGTCGAAGGCCTGCCGGGCATCGGCGACCTTCCACGCCATGGCGCAGGCGCAGGGGCCGTGCACCCGGGCGAACTCGGCGGCGTGGCTGCCCGGCTCGGCGTTGAGCACGAAGTTGACGCCCTCCTGCTGGAACAGGAAGACCTGCTTGGAACGATGCTGGCGTGTCTCGGTGAAGCCCAGGCGGTTGAACAGCATGCGCAGTTCCTCGATGCCTTCGGCGGTGGGCGCGCTGTATTCGACGAATTCGAAGCCGTTGGTACCGATGGGGTTGTCCTGAGTGATGGGAGCTACGGTCTTGGCAGGTGCGTTCATTGTTACCTCCAGGGGGTGCAGGCCGTTGTTGTGTCGCGCAGTCATGGCGCCGAGTTGCCGCCGGCACCCTCGCGGTGCCGAGGTGATGCCTCCAGACTAGTGCCCGCCCGCCCCTGTCGAAACGCTCCTTTACGACCTTGGCCGAGGGCAGGAGACACCCGCCCTCGCCCCTTTTGTAAGAAAAACCTTACAGCGCGGAAAAGTCCGTTGCCCCGGACTTCCAGGTGGTTCGTCAGCCTGACACTCAGTAAAGAAAACTTTACACCTCATGGCATCATGGCGCCGCTCGCCAACCGCCACGCCACCCACGCCAGAATGACACCAATCGCCAGATCGATGGCACGCCACATCTGCGGGCTCGCCAGCCGCGGGGCCAGCCAGCCGGCGGCCGCCGCCAGGCCGAAGAACCAGCCGAACGAGGCCATCGCCGAGCCGATGAAGAACCCCAGCGGGCTGGGCTGCACCGCGCCGATGGCCCCCAGCAACACCACGGTTTCGAGATAGACCTGAGGATTGAGCAGGGTCACGGCAAGCGTCGCCGCCAGGGCCGCCTGCCATGACGGTACGCTGCCGCCACCCGCCGTCATCGCCTGGCCGGCCAGGACCCGGCGCAGGGCTAGCCAGGCCTGCCAGGCGAGAAAACCGGTGCCGGCCCAGCGGGCCACCTCCATCAGTGCCTCCTGCTGGGCGATCAACACGCCGAGACCCAGCACGCCCAGCCCCACCAGCAGCCAGTCGCACAGCGCACAGATACCGGCCACCAGCCAGGCGTGCTGGCGCCTCAGTCCCTGCTGCAGCACGAAGGCGTTCTGCGCGCCGATGGCGACGATCAACCCGGCACAGATCAACAGTCCGTTGAGCCACGATAACCACATGCGACGCTTCCTCCCTGGCAGGTGAATGCCGCCCAGACTAAGCTTGACGCATTGATTAGTTAAATGAATATAGACACTAGGGGATAAGTAAATCTGATGCTCGACTACAAGCTGCTCGAGGCGCTGGTGGCAGTGATCGATCAGGGAGGCTTCGAACGCGGCGCCCGCCACCTCGGGCTGACCCAGTCGGCGGTCTCCCAGCGCATCAAGCTGCTCGAGGCACACCTGGGTCAGCCGGTGCTGGTCAGAAGCCCGCGCCTCGCTCCCACTCTGCTGGGACAGCGGCTGCTCAACCATGCCCAGCAGGTGCGCCTGCTGGAGAGCGATCTGCTGGACCAGGTGCCGGCGCTGGGCAGCGGCGAACGGCGTTTGCGCCTGGCGATCAATGCCGACAGCCTCGCCACCTGGTGGCCGGAGGCCATCGGCCGTTTCAGCGAGCGCTACCGGGTGCTGTTCGAGCTGGTGGTGGTGGACCAGGAGGTGGCGCTCAAGCGCATGCGCGACGGTGACGTGGCCGGCTGCATCTGCGACTCGCCACGGCCGGTGCAGGGGGCGCGCAGTCATGCGCTGGGCAGCATGCGCTATCGCGCCCTGGCCAGTCCCGCCTTCATGGCGCGCCATTTTCCCGACGGCGTGACCCCCGGGGCGTTGCGTCGGGCGCCGGCCATCGTCTTCGGCCCCGACGACCGGCTGCAGCACCGCTACCTGGCAATGCATGGCGTGGAGCCGCCCTTCCCCCACCACCTGTGCCCCTCGTCGGAGGGTTTCGTCGGCCTGGCGCTGGCCGGGCTCGGCTACGGCATGGTGCCCGAACGACAGGCCGAGCGGGAACTGCACGAGGGGCGCCTGCAGGAGATCGATCCCGGACCCCACCTGGCCGGCGGCAGCCTGGTCGACCTCTCTCCGGGCTACGTCATCGACGTGCCGCTCTACTGGCACCACTGGCGCCAGGGCGGCGAGGTCCTCGACGCCCTGACCGACCACCTGCTGCGCATCGTTGACGCCTGGTTGAGGCCGCTGCCGGCGACATGACCATGCATCCTGGCGATTGCTCCGCGTCATGAAACGATCCAGCGCTGGATCGTACGGATTTCCCGGTCTTTTCAGGCTGGTCTATGCTCAATGCTAATCGGACTGACCCGATGGTGCACGACACGAGCATTGCCGCCAGCCCTGCGATGACCCTAGATCCTGCTGGACCAGGAGGACTCCATGACCAGTGATCCCCGCATCGGCCCCCTAGCCTTGCCAGACACCCGCGCCCGGCGTGTCGTCGAGAAACTGCTCGACGGCTCGGGCGTCACCCTCAACGGCGATGCCCCTCACGACCTGCGCATCTTTCACCCCGACTTCTTTTCCCGCGTGCTCCACCAGGGCACGCTCGGCCTGGGAGAGGCCTACATGGACGGCTGGTGGGAGTGCGACAGGATCGACGAGCTGGCCTATCGGTTGCTGCGCCACGGCCTCGGCGAGCGCGCGCGCACCCCCTCCGAACGGCTGATGTATCGCCTGCAGTCGGGCTTCTTCAACCTGCAGAGCAAGGCCCGCGCCTATATCGTCGCGGAGGCCCACTACGACCTGGGCAACGACCTGTTCGAGCGCATGCTGGACCCCACCATGTGCTACTCCTGCGGCTACTGGAAGGACGCGGCCACCCTGCACCATGCCCAGCTCGCCAAGCTCGATCTCGCCTGTCGCAAGCTCGAGCTCGCCCCGGGCATGCGGGTGCTCGATATCGGCTGCGGCTGGGGCAGCTTCGCCGAGCATGCCGCCCGCCACCATGGGGTCGAGGTCACCGGCATCACCATCTCCCGCGAGCAGGCGGAACTGGCCCGCCAGCGCTGCGCCGGCCTGCCGGTGGAGATCCTGCTGCAGGACTACCGCGAGTTGGAGGGCCACTACGACCGCATCGTCTCGATCGGCATGTTCGAGCATGTGGGGCATCGCAACTACGAGACCTACTTCCAGACCGTCGAGCGGTTGCTGGCCGAGGACGGCCTCTTCCTGCTCCACACCATCGGCTCCAACCGCTCCGTGGTGAGCGCCGATCCCTGGTTCAACCGCTACATCTTCCCCAACGGGGTGCTTCCCTCGGCCATGCATATCGCCAAGGCCAGTGAACCGGCGCACCTGATGATGGAGGACTGGCAGAACTTCGGCCCGGACTACGACCACACCCTGATGGCGTGGCTCGCGAACTTCGACACCCGCTGGCACGAGATCGCCCACCACTACAACGAGCGCACCCGGCGCATGTTCCGCTACTACCTCTCGGTGTGCGCCGGCGCCTTCCGGGCGCGCCATATGCAGCTGTGGCAGGTGGTCTTCTCCCGGGGACGCCCGGGACGCTACGACGCGCCGCGCTGAGTCCGGGGAACATGCGCCATCGGCGCAAGTTCCGGCTTACCCTAGGGCCTCTCGGTGTGCGCCGGCGTCTTCCGGGCGCGCCATATGCAGCTGTGGCAGGTGGTCTTCTCCCGGGGACGCCCGGGACGCTACGACGCGCCGCGCTAGCGATCTGCGGCGTGGCGCGATGCGCTACTTCCGGAGCCTCCCGGGCGGTATGATGTACCGCGGTGAGTGACGCAGGCCTCGGTCATGCCCATCCCGGGTTGTCGGCAATCTCCTACAACCGTGGCAGGATGCGACGTCCCCCGGCTCGGCGTATCATCTAACGCTTGATTAGAGGCGCCCAGCGCCCGAGAGCAGAACACCACCTGTACGCAGCAGGACTACAAGGACACCCGCATGCCCTCCAGAGACGTCATGCCGGGTGGGGGAAAGACGAACCTTGCAACCATCACCGAGCTGACCGAGCAGTTGCCCGGTGTGATCTTCCAGTTGCAACGTGCGCCGGACGGCCACATGCATTTCCCCTATCTGGCCGGCAGCGGTACCCGCTTGACCGGCATCGATCGTCGCCAGCTGGCCAAGGACGCCAGACCGGCGCTGGCCCGACTCGACGACGCCGACTATCCGCGGTTGATGGCCGCCATCGAGCGTTCGGCGCGCTGGATGACCCCCATCACCACCAAGTTTCGCCTGCGACTGGCGGGTAGTCGGCACAGCTGGATCGCCGTGCGGGCCCAGCCGCGGCGAGTCGACGATACCGTGCTCTGGCACGGCATGATGCTCGATATCTCCGAGCAGGTCGCCGAGGAGGCGCGCCTGCGTCGCCTCTCCGATACCGACGACCTCACCGGCCTCGCCAATCGCCGCAAGCTGATCGATCGGCTCGACGAGGAGATCTCCCTGAGCAATCGTCACGCCACGCCGCTGTCGCTGATGATGCTCGACCTGGATCACTTCAAGTCGATCAACGACACCTGGGGGCACCTGAAGGGAGACCAGGTATTGTGCACCCTGGCCGAGCTATGCCGCGAGACGCTACGCGAGGAGGACCTGGTGGCCCGCCTGGGCGGCGAGGAGTTCGCCCTGCTGCTGCCCCTGACGGCCCTCAGCAGCTGCAAGGCCCTGGCCCAGCGCCTGTGCGAGCGCATCGCGGCGCATGACTTCGGCCTCGACACGGGCAGCGTCACCGTCAGCATCGGTATCGCCGAACACCGCATCGGCGAGGCACGCGATCCCCTGATCGCCCGCGCCGACCGGAACCTCTATGCCGCCAAACACG
Source organism: Halomonas sp. LMYGS-3 (assembly GCF_059509875.1). NCBI lineage: Bacteria > Pseudomonadati > Pseudomonadota > Gammaproteobacteria > Oceanospirillales > Halomonadaceae > Halomonas > Halomonas sp. LMYGS-3. The sequence goes on from NZ_JCAKFQ010000009.1 coordinate 26,625, forward strand.
CCGGACGCAACCGGGTGATGGCCGACTCCTGACCCGGCACGCCTCGTGCCTCGGCCGGGGATCCCTATCGCCTCGACCGGGGATTCCTATCCGAGATAGGCCAGGAACCAGCGGGCGGCACGTGCCTCGACCATCTCGAGGGTGCCGGGCTCCTCGAACAGATGGGTGGCGCCGGGCACGATCAGCAGCTCGCAGGGCGCCGTCATGCGCGCCATGGCGGCCTCGTTCAGCGCGATCACCTGGGTGTCGCGCCCACCGACCAGCAGCAGGGTCGGCGCCTTGACCCGCGGCAGATGATCGCCGGCGAGATCGGGTCGCCCGCCCCGGGAGACCACCGCACTCACCCGGGCGGGGCGCTCGGCGGCGGCGATCAGCGCCGCGGCGGCGCCGGTGCTGGCACCGAACAGGCCGATCGCGAGCCCCCGGGTCTCCGGCGCCTCGGCCACCCAATCCACGGCCCCGCTCATGCGGGAGCCGATCAGGGTGATGTCGAAGCGCAGGGCCCGGGTGCGCTCGTCGATCAGGCTCTCCTCCGGTGTCAGCAGGTCGAACAGCAGGGTGGCGAGCCCCTCCTCGGCCAGGTGACGTGCCACCTGGCGGTTGCGCACGCTGAAGCGGCTGCTGCCGCTGCCGTGGGCGAAGACCACGATGCCCACCGGCTCCGCGGGTAGCAGGAGGTCCCCCTCCAGGGTTACACCCGCCGTCTCGATCTCCAGTGACTGCTGGGTATAGGACATGGCCAGCCCTCCCGGAATACCGCCGGAACAGATGGCGGTTATACCGGAAGTGTAGCGGCCGTCGCCTGTTCCTACGTCACCGGCTCGGTGACATGGATGCCGAACAGGCTCGCCTCGCCCTGGCTGCGGCCCAGCGTCTCCGGTGGCGTGATGCGACCGTCGCGTACCATCACGTGGCCGCTCTGTCCCTGCACCCCGCCGATCACGCTGCCCACCAGGTAGGTGGGGAAGATCTCGGGGTCGTTCTCGTAGTTGGGGTTGTGGATCAGGCCGATCATCTGGAAGCGGCCGCGGGTGTTGCGCAGCGACTCCAGCGAGTCCTGGATCAGGCGGCGATGCGAGAGCTTGGAGAACAGCCCGTCGAGCAGGATCACGCTCTCGCGGCTGGTACGCGCGCGGCGGCGGTGGTGCCCGGGCAGTTCGCGCAGCTCGCGCTCGATGGCGAACTCGGAGAGCTTGACCAGCCACATCAGCGACACCGCCTCGCGCTGGCCCTCCGACATCTCCTCGTTGAGCGAGAACAGCCGCCCGTGGGGGCGAATGGCGTCGTGCTTGAGGCGGATCGCCACGTCGTGGAACAGGCCGCGGTAGATACGCCGGCGAATCTGACGCAGCAGGTCGTCGTCGCGTCGGCGCGCCTCGCCGTCGACCATGCCGCCGTCGCGCTCGGCGCGGCGACGCATGGCCGCCTGGTGCTCGTCGATGTCGGCCAGCAGCGTGGCGATCAGCTCGCGCAGCTGGTCGGGGCCGATCAGCGAGGCCTTGACTTCGAAGAAGGCACCGCCCTCGCCGCTGCTCCTGGCCACGCGCTTGAGGATGTCGAGGTTGCCGGCGGCGTCCGAGATGATCGAGCTGAGCCGCTCGACCAGGGTGCCCTCGATCTGCTCGCGGGAGGCGTGCAGCCGCTCGACCCGCACCCGATGGTCGTCGAGCTGGCCGGCGAGCTGGTCGTGCAGGCGGGAGAGGTCGTCCAGCGCCTCGGCGCTGGCCTGGGTCGAGCCGGAATGACTCAGCCCGGCCAGGCGGGCGCGCTCGGTGTCGCTGAACAGCCGGCTGTGGGCCGCCTCGGCGAGTGCCTCGGCCAGCTTGCGTTCGCCGGCCTCGACCTGCCTGGCCTGGCGTTCGCGGTTGCGCGCCCGCTCACCGAGGTTGAGCTCGCCCAGGGCATCGGCCAGGGTCTGCTGGCATGCCTCCAGCGCCTCGATGTCGAGCTCGCTCTGTTCGCTCTTCTCCCCGGCCATGGCACGCCAGGCCTCGAGGGCGGCGTTGCGTGCCTGGTGCTCGGTATCGTTGCTGGGCCAGCGGCTGGCCTCGTCGAGATCGACCCGCGCCGCCAGGCGCCGCGGCCAGCCCTCGGGCAGCTCGCGCAGCACCCGCAACCACTCCACCGCCAGTTGGTCGACGCAGGCCAGGGCACGGCGCTGCTCGGCCAGGCGCGTCTCCAGCGTGTCGCGCTCCGCCGAGCGCGTCTTGCGCTTGTCGCGCAGTTCGCCGAGCTCGCGCTTGACCCGGGCGATCTCGCGCTCGAGCTTCTGGCCGCCGCCGCCGGCGTCGCGCACTTCCAGATAGGCGCGGATGCGGGTGAAATCGAAGTCGGCGCGCCGGGTCGCCCGAGCCTGCGTCGCCTCCAGCTCGGCCTGCACCTCGGCGGCACTGGCCATGAAGGCGACGCCACCGTCGGCCTCGAAACTCGCCAGGGCGCGCAGGCGGTCGCGCTCGCCGTCGGCGAAGATGCCGCGCAACCGGGCCTCGGTTTCGGCCACACTACGCGCCAGCGCCTCCTTCTCCTCCTCGGCGCTGGCGAGCCTGGCAGCGGCCTCGGCCAGGTGACGCTCGAGTTCGGCGAGGCGCTGTTCCAGCGCCTGCAGCCGCTCGACGCCGCCGGCATCACTGAACTGCTCGGCGGCGAGCCAGGTCGCTCCGTGCGCTTCCAGCTCACGGGTGGCCCGCTCGCGCGCAGGCACGAGTTCGGCCAGCGCCGTCTCGGCCTCGAGGCGCGCCTCGGTGGCCTCCTGCCGGGCGAACTCGCCGCCCTCCTGCAGGTAGCGCTGATAGTCGTCGATGCAGGTGAGCGCGGCGTCGGTGAGCCGTGGGGCCAGCTCGGCCTCGCGCTCGGCCAGCGCCGCCTGCTGTTCGGCCAGCGCCTCCAGCGCCACCTCGACCTGCGCCTCGTCGGCCTCGCGGGCACGCAGCGCCAGAGCAAACGACTCCCCATGGGGGTCGAGCCGCGCACACTCCGCCGCCAGCGCCTTGCGCCGCTCGCGGTCGGCCGCCTGCCGCTTCTCGGTGCTCTCGCGCAGCGCCTCCAGGAAGCGGGGATCCAGCGCGGCCTTCACCGCCAGGGTCTCGATGCCCTGCACCGCGCCCAGCGGCGACTCGCCCCGGGCCAGCAAACCAGCAAGCGCCTCGGCCTCGAACACGGGCACCGCCAGGCCTGCCTCGATCAGCGTGGCGGCGGCCGACTCGGCCGCCGCGGGGCCCGTCACCACCGGGGCGAACAGCACGCCGGCGGCCTGCACCAGCCACTCCCGGCGCTGCTCCTGGGCAACGTCATCGCCGTTGAGCACGGCATGCAACGGCTGCCAGGCGATACCGCTATCGTCCAGATGACGGTGCGCCTCGGCCTCGGCCACGCGCCGTTCCAGCGGGTCGCCAGCGAGGCTCGCCAGGTAGCGTTCGCGGGCGGCGATATCGGCCTCCAGCGTCTCCGCTTCTCGCAACAACCGCGGGTAGCGGCGCCGGGCGTCGGTGAGCCACTTCTCGGGAGCGAGCTCGTTACGCTCGGCGAAGTCGAGCCGCGCCCGGTGCAGCGTGCGCAGGCGACTCTCTTCGTCCGTCAACCGCTGACGCTCGTCGGCCAGTTCGCGCTCACGCTCACGCAGCCGCGCACGCAGGTGCACCGGCTCGTCGTCGCCGTGCAGCTCGCCATAGCGGCGCGCCGCTTCGGCCAGCGGCGCCAGCCGCGCCAGGGTGCGTTCCGCCTCCTGGCGGCGCTGCTCGGCCTCGCGGCAATGGGTTTCCCGTTCGGCGAGCGCCGTCTTGCGCCGCGACCAGAAGCCGCCGACCTCCTCGCCCGGCCAGCCTTCGACGAAGGCACGCCAGGGCGCCTGACCGCGGGCCAGCAGGCCCTGTTCACCGGACAGTCGCTCGCGCTCGCCGTTGAGCCGCTCGCGCTCTGCACGAGCGGTCTCGAAGGCGGCGCCGACCTCGCTGCGGCGACGGGTCAGCGCGTCGAGCGCCGCGGCCAACTCGGCCTCACGCTCGAGCTTCTCCTCCAGCCGCTCGGCCGGCGCGGTGTCGGGGCACTCGCGGCGAAAGGCATCATGCCAGGCGGCGACCTGTTTCAGCTCGCCGACGCGGCCCAGGTGCGCGTTGAGCGCGCTACGCGCGCTTGTCGCCTCGGCCCGGGTCGCCTCGGCGCTGGCCTCGGGGGTTTCCAGCTCGGCTTCGCTGAACAGCCCTTCGGCGAGGGCCTGGGTATAGAAACTCTGGTTGTCGACGAAATCGCGCTGCTGGGATTCGAGCCGCTCGCGCTCCTGCTCCATGGCGTCGCGGCGCTCGTCGAGGGCCGTCAGGTCGCGGGTCAGCTCCTCGAGGTAGATGCCGTCGCCGATCACATCCTCGCGGAAGCGGTTGCCGTCGGCCGCCTCGAAGGCGTCGGCACCCTCGTCCAGCGCGGCGAGGGCCTGATGGCGAGCCGCATCGTCGGCAAAGGCCAGGCTCTCGCCCAGCCACTCACGGGCGGCCTGGAAGCTGACGTGCCCCACGTCGCGACTCGCCGGCCATTCGGCCTCGGGCGGGTGGATCAGGCGCCGGTGCACGTCGACCCGGGCGCCGCGCTCGGAGAGCGCCTGGCGCACGGCGCGTTCGGACATGCCGCTGAGACGCGCCAGCAGCCAGGTGGAGACGCGCGGGCGGCCGGTGTCGCCGGCGGCCCAGGCGAAGCCCGCACCCGCAGCAGCGCCGCTCGCTTCGGGCTCATCCTCCGCGCTGGCAGGCGGCAGCCCGGGCAGGGCCAGCAGCGCCTGGCCGCCCAGCAGGGCTTCGCTGGCCGCCAGGCCCTGGTCGAGTTCCTCCAGGCGGACGCGGGCGTCGCGCAGCGCTTCGCCCTGCTCGCGCAGCTCGGCCAGCCGCACCACCTTGTCGCTGGCGCGGCGCTGGTCGCTCTCGGCCTCCTCCAGGCGATGGCGCAGCTCGGTGATGTTGGTGCCGGAGTTGAGGATCACCTCCTCGATCAGTTCCTCGCTCTCGTCGGTCTCGCCGCGGGTGGCGCCGGAGAGGATCTCGGGCGCCAGCACCTCGAAGAAGAACGCCTGGTCGGCCTTCTCGCCGGCGCGGGGCTTGATGGCGTTGAAGATCTGGCTCTTGTCGGCGCCGCCCTCCTTCTGGAAGGCGGCGAGCTGGGCCAGCTCGCGGCGCGACACATGGGCGCCCACCGCCTCCAGCCACTCCTCGCGGTTATGGGTCAGGCGTACGCCACGCTCGGCCATGACGGCCTTGACGTCGCGGTTGGCGTAGAGCGCCAGCTTGCCGTCGAGGGTGAGGTGATGCACCGGCACGTCCTCGAGGCGCCCGGCGTAGTGGTAGAAGGAGAGCCCGCTGCCATCGCTGTAGCCGTAGAAGCCGAACACGAAGGTCTCGCCGGCGACCTCTTCGCCGGCGACGGCGAGCATGTCGTCCTGGCGCTCGAGCCCGCTGCGCGAGCGGAACTCCACCCGCAGGTGGCTCCAGCTGCGCCCTTCCCCGCTCACCGACGAGGGCGAGCACTTGCGCCGCGTGCGCGAGAGCAGGGTGCGGTCACGCGACAGCAGGCCGATCAGCGCCTCGGCCAGCGTGGTCTTGCCGAAGCCGTTCTCCATGCTGATGGCGCTCGACTGGCCACGCAGGTCGAGCAGCAGGTGGCGCATCTTGGCGTCCCAGGGCGAGGCCACGTCGCCGTGCTTGTTGAGCAGGTTGGCGACCTCGATGCGGTGGATCACGCTCATGCCTGGGTCTCCTCGTGCTCGTCGATGGGCGCTTCATCTTTCTCTTCCGCATGCCCGCTCGCCACACGCCCCTGAGCCAGGGCCCGGAGGTGGCCGAGCTGATGGATGCCGACCTGTTCGCTCTCCAGCGCCCCGAGCAGGGTCTGCTGCCAGACCTCACCGCCACCCTCCTCGGTGGCGGTGCCAACGTCGGCGTCACGCAGGCCTTCGAGCAGCCCAGCGCGCACCTGCAGGTCGATGAAGGCGCGTACTCGGCGACTGATGTCCTCGCCGCGTTCCTCGAGGAGCATACGGCTGGCCTCCGGCGCCTCCTCGCCCAGGGCGCGCAGCGACTCGAGCTGGTCACGCATCAGCTCGACCAGTTCGGAACCGGCGAAGGTGGCCTCCTGGTAACGGCTGACGTCGGAGAGCGCGCGGTTGTAGCGGGTGTAGAGCAGCGTGTGCATCAACAGCCACAGTTGCAGGTACCACTGGGCCAACTCGGCGCGGCTCTCCTGGCGCAGCTTGAGCGCCTCGAACACCGGCTCGCGGGTGTAGAGCGGCGGCTGCTCCAGCTCCGGGTCGGGCAGCAGCGCGTAGTAGCGCGACCCCGGCGCGATGCCGGGGTAGTCGCCGGCCTCGAAGGCCTTGAGCCGCAGGCCCTGGCCGCCCAGAAAATCGCGCAGCGCCTCGCGCTCGGCCTCGCTGGCGTCGTCGATCAGCGCACAGACGTCACGCTCGGAGAGCTGCCCCTCGCGGGCGGCACGGCGCTTGCGGCCGCCGCCCGGGGTGCGTTCGGCGCTGCGGTAGCGCAGCAGGTAGGCGACCACCTCGCCCATCTCGGTCATGTTCATACGGGCTCGTCCTGATCGATTCGCGATGATGTAGCGTTATTGGGGGCGTCGGGCGCCTGGGGAAGCGGCGCGGCGGCGGGCGCCTTGGAGAGCGGCGCGGCCTGGGGCTTCATAGGGAGCGCGGCCTGTAAAAAGAACCCGAGGGACGGGGTCACGGCCCCCTCGATACGGCGGCCGTCGTCGAGCTCGAGCTCGAACGGCGTGGCGTCGATGCCCACCGTCAGCCCCGGGTCGAGCAGCTCTGTGTCGACGAAGGTGTTGATCAGTTGCGCCAGGCAGTCGCCCTCCTCGAAGCGGTGCCAGCCTTCGGCCAGCGACTCGGGCAGCGACAGTGGCGCCTGCTGAATACGCTTCCGCAGTGCCGGGCCTCGGGCCTCGAGGAAGCGCGCCAGCAGCGGATCCTCGGGGGCCGCGTCGCCGGCCTCGTCGAATACCAGCGCCGAGGTGCTGGTTTCGGCACGGCGGCTTTCGAGCAGCGGCACCAGCGGCACCAGGCGCGGGAACGTCGCCTGTACGTGCAGCGGCATCATGCGCCCCACCACGGCATCGCGCAGCGCGGATGCCGGCGGCGCCTCGAGCAACTGGCGCGCCAGGTCCTGGAAATCGATCACGCCCATCGCCTGGATGCGCCCCTCGGCGATGTCGGCGAGCAGCTCCGAGAGCCGCCGCGAGAGGTTCTCGATGGCGTTGAGCACCCGCCCGATGGCGCCGGAGAGCACGCGCAGGTCCCAGTCGTCGGGCTGCGCCTCGCGCCAACTCTCGAAGCGCTCCATCAGCCGCGGCGTGGCGAGCTGGGCGCGGGCGTCGAGCAGCGTCTGCTGAATGTTGGTCAGCGCGTTGTGGTAGTGGCGTTCGTTGTCGAGCAGCGCGGCCAGCTTGCCCTCGCGGGAGGGGTTCTCGCGCACCCGGCGCAACTCCTGGGTCAGGGCGCGGATCGCCAGCAGGATCTGGTTGGTGATGTCGGGGATGCGGGCGAAATCGCCCCGGGCCAGCGCCGCCAGCACCTTGGCGGCGTCGTACTCGGAATAGAGCAAATCCTCGACCTGGCCGGCCAGGGTCACCGCCTGGCGGCCGCTCGAGGTGAGGCGCACCTGGCCGGTCTGGCCCTGCTTCTCGATCAGGGCGGTGCGCTTGGTGCTGCGCCGGGCGCGGCTCTCCCCTATCTCGCTCGCATCCGCGCTCGGAGACGCTTGACGGGCGTCCGGGTCCGGGGACGCCTGACGAAAGTTGAGCTCGCTGGGCGTCGACAACAGGTTGATGACGAAGCTCAGGTCGTCGTGCGGCAGCTGCGGATAAATCTCGCGCAGATGGTTGAGGCAGCGGGTCGGCGAGACGAAGGCACTGTTGGTGGCGAAATCCTCGTCGAGCAGGTAGTCGAGCAGCAAGCAGCCGAGGTCGAGCCAGTAGCCGTCTCGCAGGCCGCGACGCTGTTCCTGGCTCACCTGCACGAAGGGCGAGCCCGGCTCGTGGCCGCTGTCGTGCAGGTCGATCAGCCGCGTGGTAGTGACCAGCAGTTTGCTCCAGGCGGTCATGGGTCTTCCCTGAGGACAAAGGGGGCATTATGCCAAGGCTGGCGGATTGGGTCATGGTCCCCGCGAGGGTGTACCCTGAGACGGACGGGACGACACGACAGGGAGCGTCAGCATGAACGACATCGACCGGACGTTACAGCAGGTCTTCGGCTACGACGACTTCCGCCCCGGCCAGCGGCCGGTGATCGAGGCGGTGGTGACCGGCCGCTCGGCGGCGGCGATCTTCCCCACCGGTTCGGGCAAGTCGCTCTGCTACCAGTTGCCCGCCCTGCACCTGCCCCACCTGACGCTGGTGATCTCGCCGCTGCTGGCGCTGATGCAGGACCAGCTCGCCTTCCTCGAGCGCCACGGCATCCGCGCCGCCAGCATCGACTCCGGCCAGAGCCGCGAGGAGGCCGCGGCGGTGATGGAGGGCGTGACCCGCGGCGAGATCCGCATCCTGATGATCTCGGTGGAGCGGCTCAAGAACGAGCGTTTCCGCGCCTTCATCCGCCGGGTGCCGATCTCGCTGATGGTGGTCGACGAGGCCCACTGCATCTCCGAGTGGGGCCACAACTTCCGCCCCGACTACCTGAAGCTGCCCGACCACCAGCGCGAGTTCGGTATCCCCCAGGTGCTGCTGCTCACCGCCACGGCCACGCCCCGGGTGATCGACGACATGCGCCGCCGCTTCGCCATCGAGGCCTCGGATGTCACCGCTACCGGCTTCTACCGGCCCAACCTCGACCTGACGGTCGCCCCCGCGGTAGCCGGGGTGCGCCCGCGCGCCCTGATCGACTGGCTGCGACCCCGGCTGCAGGGCGGCGCTCCCGCCCCGACCATCGTCTATGTCACCCTGCAGCAGACCGCCGAGCGCCTGGCCGCCTACCTGAACAAGGCCGGCATCGCCGCCACCGCCTACCATGCCGGCCTCGACGGCGAGCGCCGCGAGGCCATCCAGCAGGCCTTCATGGCCGGCCAGGTGAACTGCATCGTTGCCACCATCGCCTTCGGCATGGGCATCGACAAGGCCGACATCCGCAACGTCGTGCACTTCGACCTGCCCAAGTCGATCGAGAACTACAGCCAGGAGATCGGCCGCGCCGGGCGCGACGGCCTGCCCTCGGAGTGCCTGATGCTGGCCGGCCGCGACACCCTGGGGGTGCTGGAGACCTTCGTCTACGGCGACACGCCCGAGCACCACGGCATCCGCCGGGTGATCGACGAGCTGCTGGCGGCTGGCCCACGTTGGGAGCTGCAGATCAACGGCCTCTCGCAGCACGCCAACATCCGGCCGTTACCGCTCAAGACATTGCTGGTACAACTCGAGCTGCGCGGCCTCATCGTCCCCCGCCACGCCTATTTCGCCGATTACCGCTTCAAGCTGCTGTGCGAGCCCGAGGCGCTGGTCGAGCGCTTCCAGGGCGAGCGGCGCGAGTTCGTCCGGGCGATCCTCGATGCCGCGAAGCGCGCCCGCACCTGGCACGAGCTCGACTTCGCCGCCCTGGAGGCGCTCGGCCGCGAGCGCGGGCTGGATACCGCGCGCGGTCGCGTACTCACCGCGCTGGACTACTTCGTCGACAAGGGTTGGCTCGAGCTCCAGAGTCGCCAGTTGACCGAGGTCTACGAGGTGCTGCGTCCCGACCTCGACCCGGCGGCGCTCAGCGACGAGCTGCACGGCTACTTCCGCGAGAAGGAGCAGGCCGAGATCGCCCGGCTGCACGCCATGCTCGCGCTGTTCGAGAGCGACGCCTGCCTGAGCCGGCGGCTCGCCGAGTGGTTCGGCGACGACCGCGCCCCCGAGCGCTGCGGCCACTGTTCGGCCTGCCGCGGGCGCCCGGCCCGGCTACCCGCCGCCGCGCCCCTGCCGCCGCTGGAAAACCAGGACACGGCAACCCTCCTGGGTGATCTGCTCGAGCGCCTCGAGACGGCCGGCGATGATCACCCCGTCACCCCCGACCTGCTGGCGCGCTTCCTGTGCAGCATCACCACGCCGCTGTTCACCCGCCTCAAGGCACGGCAGCTGCCCGGCTTCGCCGCCCTGGAGGGCTACCCCTATGCCGAGGTGCGGGGTTGGCTGGCAGGTCAGTCGTCGGTCGGCGGCGTCAGGGTCTGAAGACTCGGCGGCAGCCACGATGCCCCCCTCAGGTAGGTGTCGATATGACGTGCCGCGTCGCGCCCCTCGCCGATCGCCCATACCACCAGCGACGCCCCGCGGCGGGCATCGCCGCTGGCGAAGACCCCCTCCAGATCGGTCATCATGGTCTCGTCGGTGGCCAGCCCGCCGTTGTCGGCAAGCGTCAGCCCCTGGTCGACGAACGCCTGGGCCTGGGGCCCCCGGAAGCCGATGGCGATCAGCACCAGGTCGGCGGCGATGCGGATATTCTCCTCGAGCACCGTCTTGTCCACGCGCCGTCCCTGGCTATCGAGGGTCCACTTGACGCGTTCGGCGCTCAAGGCATCCACGGCGCCATCACCGTCGTCATCGACGAAGGCGGTGACATTGAGCGCGAACAGCGCCCGGCCGCCCTCCTCCAAGGCATAGGTCTGTTCATAGGTGCGCGGCTGCCACGGCCAGGGGTTGTCGGCCGGGCGCGTCACCGGCGGCTGCTCGCGCACGCTGATCTGCGCCACCGCTGCGGCGCCCTGGCGATGGGCGGTGGCCACGCAATCGGCGCCGGTATCGCCCCCGCCCAGCACCACCACGCGCTTGCCCCGGGCATCGATCGCCAGGCCATCGCGACCCGCCTGACGACGATTCTCGGCGGTCAGGTAGGGCATGCCGAAATGGATTCCCCCCAGCTGGCGTCCCGGTACCGTGACATCGCGGTGTTGCTGGGCCCCGAGCGCCAGACACACCGCATCGAAGCGCTCGCGCAACTGGGCCAATGACATCGCAGGGCCGATCTCGACCCCGGTGCGGAACTCGATGCCCTCCTTGCGCAGTTGGTCGAGACGCCACTCGACCCGGTGCTTGGCGAACTTGAAGTCGGGGATGCCCAGGGTCATCAGCCCACCGAGCACCTCGTCGCGTTCGAATACCGTCACCCAGTGACCGGCGCGGTTGAGCTGCTGGGCGCATGCCAGACCGGCCGGGCCGCTGCCGACCACCGCCACTCGCTTGCCGGAGCGTTGCGCCGGCGGCTCGGGACGTATCCAGCCCCTTTCCCAGCCGCGGTCGACGATCGCCCGCTCGAGGCTCTTGATGGCCACGGCATCGGCGTTATAGGCCAGCGTACAGGCCGGTTCGCAGGGCGCGGGGCAGGTATAACCGGTGAACTCGGGAAAATTGTTGGTGGCATGCAGCCGCGCCAGGGCCTCGCGCCAGCGGCCACGCACCACCAAGTCATTCCACTCCGGGATCAGGTTGCCGATCGGGCAGCCGCCCATGCAGGCCGGCACGCCGCAGTCCATGCAGCGTTCCCCCTGCTGACGCAGGTGATCTTCCCGCCAGCGAGGCGCATAGATCTCGCGGTAGTCGCCGATGCGCTGGCGCGGGTCGCGCTTGCCGATCGGCTCCCGCGGATGTCTTAGGAAACCGTCGGGATGGTTCTCGTCCATCAGGCCACCTCCCGGGCTGCGGCCGGCAGTGCGACACGGATGTCCCGCCCCTCGGCCAACTCACGGGTCACCACCTCGGCATAGGCCTCGGGCACGACCTTGACCAGCCGCGCCAGGGTGGCGGGCCAGTCATCGAGCAGTGTCCGGGCGCGATGGCTGCCGGTGCAGGCATGTTGATTTTCCAGCAGGCGCCTCACCAGAGCCTTGTCGCGCTCGTCTTCCAGGGCCTGCAACCCGACCCGCTCGGCATTGACGCGTTCGGCCAGGTCGCCCTGCTCGTCGAGCAGGTAGGCCTCGCCACCGCTCATGCCGGCAGCGAAATTCTTGCCGCATGGGCCGAGAATCAACGCCACGCCGCCGGTCATGTACTCGCAACCGTGATCGCCGACGCCCTCGACCACGGCCAGCGCCCCGGAATTGCGCACGCAGAAGCGCTCGCCGGCCAGGCCGTTGATGTAGGCCTCGCCGCCGGTGGCACCGAATAGCGCGACATTGCCGATGATGACGTTGTCGGCCGCGGTATAGCCGGCCTCCGGCGGGGTACGTACGCTGATCCGGCCGCCCGAGAGCCCCTTGCCGAGGTAGTCGTTGGCGTCGCCGGTCAGGTGCAGGCTGATGCCCCGGGCGACGAAGGCCCCGAAGCTCTGGCCGGCCGAGCCGCGCAGATCGATGCGCAGGGTATCGTCGGCCGGCATGGTCGGCGCATGGCGCTTGACCAGCGCCGACGACAGCAAGGTGCCGACGCTGCGGTCGCGATTGCACACCCGGGTGTCGATGCGCACCGGCTCACCCCGCTCGAGCGCCGGCGCGGCCTGGGCCATCAGGCGCCGGTCGAGCTTGTCGTCGAGCTGGTGGTTCTGCTCGCGTGTCTTGTAGGGGGTATCGGTCGATTCCACCCGGGCCAGCAACTCACCGGGGTCCAGCGTGATGCCCCGGGGGTGCGTCACCTGCCGCGGGCGTAGCCGGTCGACGCGTCCCACCATCTCGCGGACCGACGCGAAGCCCAGCGCGGCCATGATCTCGCGCAGCTCCTCGGCGACGAAGCGCAGATAATTGATGATGTGCTCGGCCTCGCCATCGAAGCGCTCGCGCAGCCGGGGATCCTGGGTCGCCACGCCGACCGAACAGGTATTGCAGTGGCACTTGCGCAGCAGCAGGCAACCGACGACGACCATCGGCGCGGTACCGAAGCCGAACTCCTCGGCCCCCAGCAGTGCGGCCATCGCCACGTCACGCCCGGTCTTGAGTCCACCATCGGTACGCACGGTGATGCGCGAGCGCAGGTTGTTGGCCATCAGCACCCGATGGGTCTCGGCCAGCCCCAGCTCCCATGGCGTCCCGGTATGCTTGATCGAGGTCTTCTTGGCCGCCCCGGTGCCGCCGGCGTCGCCGGAGATGAGCACCGCATCGGCGCGCGCCTTGGCGACACCGGCGGCGATGGTGCCGACATTGGCCTTGGAGACCAGCTTGACGTGGATCTCGGCCTCGGGATTGGCGCACTTGAGATCATGAATCAACTGCGCCAGGTCCTCGATCGAATAGATATCGTGGTGCGGCGGCGGCGAGATCAGGCCGACCCCGGGCACCGTGAAGCGCACCTCGGCGATCGCCGCATCGACCTTGCCGCCGGGCAACTCGCCGCCCTCGCCCGGCTTGGCGCCCTGGGCCATCTTGATCTCGATCTGGCGGGCACTCGCCAGATAGTGCGCGGTGACCCCGAAGCGCCCCGAGGCACACTGTTTCATCGAGTTCTCGGCCTCGGTACCGAAGCGCTCGACCTGTTCCCCGCCTTCGCCGCTGCCGGCCTTGCCGCCGATGCGGTTCATGGCGATCGCCATGACCTCGTGGGCCTCCCGGGACAGGGCACCGAACGACATCGAACCGGTACCGAAGCGCTTGAGAATCGCCTCGGCCGGCTCGACTCGCTCGAGCGGAATCGAACGCTGCGGCTCGCTATCGAAGTCGAGCAGGCCGCGCAGCGTCTGTAGACGCCGGCTCTGCTCATTGATGAGTTCGGCGAAACGCCGATAACTCTCGGCGTCGTTGTGCCGTGCCGCCTGTTGCAGATGGCCGATGGTCTGCGGATTCCACTGGTGCCATTCCCCGTCGCGCCGCCAATAGAAGTCACCGCCCTGCAACAGTGGCAGGTTGCCGGCGATGCGGTCGCTGTAGGCGACCGCATGGGCCTGCTCGGTCTCGTCCTCGAGGGTAGCCAGTCCGACGCCCGGGATGTGCGCCGGGGTGCCGGTAAAGCAGTCATCGACCAGCGCCTGATCCAGGCCGATACACTCGAAGGTCTGCGCGCCCTTGTAGCTCTCCAGAGTGGAGATGCCCATCTTGGCCATGACCTTGAGCAGGCCGTCCTCGATGGCGAGACGATAGGCATGGCGCGCCGCGGCGCTGCTCTCGACGTCGGTGAGCGCGCCCTCGGCGTGCAGATGCTCGAGGCTGCGATAGGCCAACCAGGGATAGATGGCGTCGGCGCCGTAACCGATCAGGGTGCAGTGATGGTGCACCGCATAGGGCTCGCCGCTGCGCACCACCAGCGACACTCGGCTGCGCTTGCCGGCCCGGATCAGGCCATGGTGGACGGCGCCGACCACCAGCAGCGCGGGCACGGCGACACGGTGTGGTCCCAGCCGATGGTCGTCGAGAACCAACAGCGTGACGCCGGCATCGACGGCGGCTTCGGCGTCGCGTCGGACCCGCTCGATGACCGTCGCCATCCCCTGGCCGGGAGCATAGGTGGTGTCGATCTCGCGCACGCGCAGCCCGTCAAGATCGAGTCCGGCCAGGGTCGCGAACTCCCGGTCATCGAGGAGGGGACTCTCGATCAGCAACTGGCGGCAGTGCTCGGGCGTCGGGTCCAGCAGATTGCGCTGATAGCCGAGGTGGGCGCGCAACGAGGTGACCAGCGCCTCGCGCAGGTAGTCCAGCGGCGGGTTGGTGACCTGCGCAAACAGTTGATGGAAATAGGCGAACAGCGGCTTGCGCTGCGCCGACAGGGCCGCCAGCGGGGTGTCGTTGCCCATCGCCCCCAGCGGGTCCTTGCCGGACTCGGCCATCGGCGCGAGCAGCACGCGCAATCCCTCGAGCGTATAGCCGAGGGCGCATTGGTGCGCGGCGAGCGTGGCCGGATCGAGTGCGTCGATGGCCGGTTCGGCAGTTTCATCGACCAGATCGGCGAGTTTCACCCGCTGCCTGGCGAGCCAGTCGGCATAGGGAGCGGCTCCCGTCAGACGACCGAAGACTTCTGTCTCGGGGACGATGCGCCCCTCGCGGGTGTCGGTGAAAAAGAGCTGGCCCGGGCGCAGTCGGCCCTGCATCACGATCTCGCCAAAGTCGGTGTCCAGGGTGCCGCTCTCGCTGGCCATGATCAGCTTGTCGTCGCGGGTCAGGCAGTACCGGCAGGGGCGCAGGCCGTTACGGTCGATGACCGCTCCCACCGCATCGCCGTCCGTGGCCACGACCAGGGCCGGCCCGTCCCACGGCTCCATGAGGGTGGCATGGTAGTCATAGAAGGCGCGGCGCTCCGGCGCCATCGTCGTGTCCTTTTCCCAGGCCTCGGGAATCAGCATGCGCAACGCATGCGGCAGCGAGCGGCCGGCGACCAGCAGCAAGTCCAGCACATGATCGAAATCGGCGGAATCGCTCTGGTCGTCTTCGGCCAGGACCGGACGAATCCGCTCGATATCGTCACCGAAACGCTCGCCTGCCAGCAGGGCCTCGCGCGCCCGCATCCAGTTGACGTTGCCACGCAGCGTATTGAACTCGCCATTGTGGACCAGGGTGCGATAGGGATGCGCCAACTCCCAGGCGCCCAGGGTGTTGGTAGAGAAACGCGAGTGCACCAGCACCAGCGCACTCTCCACCCGCGCATCGCTCAGGTCCGGGTAGTAGCTGGCCAACTGGGCACAGGTCAACAGGCCCTTGTAGACGAGTCGCCGTCGATCCAGGCTACAGATGTAGAACAGGTTGGCCCCCTCGCCGCCCAGCTTCTGCTCGCGCACGTGATTCTGGATTTCGCAGCGCAACACGTAGAGGCCGATATCGAACGCCACTGGCGACATGGCCTGCCTGGGGACCACGAAGCACTGTTCGACCACGGGTTCGGAATCCAGCGCGGTTCGCCCCAGGCCGCGGTTATCGGTGGGCACGCGACGCCAGGCGAGCAGCCGATAGCCCAGCGTCTCGATGATCGACGTCATCAGCCGCTTGATGGCGGAACGTTGCGCCTTGTCCCGGGGCAGGAAGAGCTGGCCGACGCCGTAGGCCCCGGCACCGGGTAGGCCGGGGATGGCGGCAGCGAAGAAGCGGTGCGGCACCTGCAACAGCATGCCGGCACCGTCACCGGTATTTTCCTCGGCGCCACGGGCCCCGCGGTGGTCGAGGTTGCACAGCATGCGCAGGCCATCCGCGATCAGTCCATGCGTCGCCTCGCCATGTACGTTGATCACCGCACCAACGCCGCAGTTGGCATAACCGGTGCGAGGACCAAGGCGGACCTTGCTGGGTTTGCCTGCCGGGTCTCGCATGGTGTCGTTACCCCTGCCGGGTGGCTTTGCACCTTTCACATACTAGGCACAAACTCAGACGATAGCAGACGGCCCGAGACCGACTCGCGCGTGCCGGGGCGAACGCGGCGGGCTCAATGGCGATGGTGGACGCGCCAATGCTGCAGGCCAATCATCAGCAGATGCACCGGCAGATAGACCGCCACCGGCCACAGCAGCGTCAGGCCAACCAGGTAGAGCAGCGGGTCGAGCGTCTCCTGGGGCTGGCCGAAGGGCCCATGGACCCAGTTGATGTTGCGCTCGGGCTCGGTGACGACGTAGGTCAGCGGCACCACGATCCAGGTCAGCGCGGTCTGCCACGGCAGCGCCCGGCGATCGTAACCCAGCCGGTAGACGGCCAGGCCCGCCACCACCGGCAACACCAGGTGATAGAGCGACAGCAGCCGGGTCACCAGCGGCTGGTGCACGTCGAACATGTACTCGGTACCGCCGATGGGATGCACCCCGGTGAGCCCGGCGGTGCCCACGTCCACCGCCCACAGGCTGCCCACCAGCAGCACCGACAGCAGCTGCATCGAGATCAGCCGGCGGCTCTCGGTCCACAGGCCCGCCAGGATCAGGAAGTTGGCCAGGTTGCACAGCCAGAAGTAGTTCTGCGGCCCCAGCAGCACCCAGTAGGTCGGCGCCCAGCCGAGGATCCAGGCGGTAAACGCGAGTTTCAGCCAGAGGGGCAGGCGCCCCGCCATCGGGCGAGTATGATCGTCAGCCATCACGGCGCTCCTGGCCCGGATGCCTTTACTCTAGCAGCCTGTCACTCGTGCCGATGCCATGGCGCTTGAGCTTGTTGGCGATGGTGGTGTGGGAGACCCCGAGCCGCTTGCCCAGCTGGCGACTGGAGGGGTGCTGCGGGTAGAGCGCCGCCAGCACCCGACGCTCGACCTCGCCGAGGATCTCGGACAGCGACCCCTCCAGGTCAAGGCCGGCCAGTCCCGGCACGTCGCCCACGTCGGGAAGACGCAGGTGCGAGACCTCGATGGTCTCGCCCTCGCACAGCGAGACCGCCTGGAAGAGCACGTTCTCGAGCTGGCGCACGTTGCCCGGCCAGTGGTAGGCGGTCAGCCGCGCCAGGGCCGCCGGCGAGAGGGCCGGCACCCGACAGCCGATCTGCCGTACGGCGCGGTCGATGAAGTGGCCGGCGAGCGCCTCGATGCCGTCGCGGCATTCGCGCAGTGGCGGCACGGTGAGCGAGAGGACATTGAGGCGGTGGTAGAGGTCCTGGCGGAAATGGCCCTCGGCACAGAGCCGTGGCAGATCCTGCTGGGTGGCACAGATCACCCGCACGTCGAGCCAGGTCTCCTCGTCGCTGCCCACCCGGCGGAAGCCGCCATCCTGGAGGAAGCGCAGCAGCTTGACCTGCAGCCGCGGACTCATCTCGCCCACCTCGTCGAGGAAGATGGTGCCGCCGGCGGTCAGCTCCAACAGGCCCAGCTTGCCATCGGGCCGCGCCCCCTCGAAGGCCCCGGGGGCATAGCCGAACAGTTCGGTCTCGGCCATGGACTCGGGCAGACCGGCGCAGTTGAGCGCCATGAACGGCGACTGGCCGCGGGCGCTGGCCAGGTGGCAGGCCCGCGCCAGGAGCTCCTTGCCGGTGCCGGTCTCGCCCTGGATCAGCAGCGGTGCGTCCAGCGGCGCCATGCGACGGGCCTCGCGGATCAACGCCTGGAGCCGGGGACTGGCCTGGAAGATCGCCTCGAAACCGCGCAGCTCCTGGCGCTGCACATGGTAGATGCGCTCGCCGATGCGATCGGCCCGGTGCAGGGTCACCACCGCCCCCGCCAACGAAGCCACGTCGTCCTGATGCTCGCGGTGCAACGGGGCGATATCGGCGAGGAAGGTGGTGTCGCGCAGCTTGATACGCAGGCCGTTGACCCGGGCATTGTTGCGCCGGATCAGCCCCGGCAGGTCGACCTCGGGCAGGTAGCGGTCGAGCGAGAGACCGGGCACCTCGTCGATACGCACGCCGAGCAACTGGCCGGCGGCACGGTTGGCCGCCACCACGTGCCCCTCCATGTCGATGGACATCACCGGCTCGGAGAGCGACGAGAGCAGCGCATCGAGCTCCAGGTGGCGGCGCTCGCTGGGCATCAGGCTGACCCGGCGCACGCCGAACACCCCGGGCACCGCCTCGAGCTCGGGCTTCAGGGTGGCGAGCTGGGCATTGAGCAGGTGGGGCACGTGCAGGTAGATGGCGTTGCCATGCTCGCCCCCCACCTCGCCGCGCGCCACGTTGAGCCCGTAGTCGGCGAAGGGGGCGACGATGTCGCGCAGGATGCCGATCCGGTTCTGGCAGTGAAACCTCAGGCGCATCGAGCAGTCTCTCGCGGTCGGGAAAGTCGTCACGCTGACGTGACTCCTCTGTAAAGATAACGTGACGCTCACCCCGGCTCAATCACCGTGATGACGCGATTGCCGAGCCCGCCCCCCGCATCGGCCGCTACCGTCACGATTCCCTTACGGCCATGCCCGCCCTGGCGATCGTCATGCTCCTCACCTCGCCCCCTAACCCTCCCGGCGGCTTTCTAGACTCCAGAACGATAGAACGATGCCGGGTACTCGACGACTAAAACAGTATCAACGCCGCAGACAACACGGAGCGCCCCATGACGGTAACGACCTCTCCCCGCAGTGAGTGCGTCAGCAAGACCGGCTACCGCGCCCGGCTGCCCGACGCTCGAGGGCACATCACCTACAGCGATGCCGAGAACGCCACCTGGCAAACCCTGATACGGCGCCAGCTACCGGCGATCGAGGGGCGGGTCTGTCAGGCCTACCTGGACGGCCTCGAACGCCTGGCCCTGCCCGAGGACCGCATCCCTCAACTGGCCGAGATCGATCGCGTGCTGCAGGCCACCAGCGGCTGGCGCACCGCCCAGGTGCCCGCGCTGATCCCCTTCGACACCTTCTTCGACCTGCTCGCCAGCCGCCGTTTCCCGGTGGCCACCTTCATCCGTACCCCCGAGGAGCTGGACTACCTCAAGGAGCCAGACATCTTCCACGAGCTCTTCGGCCACTGCCCGATGCTCACCGATGCCTCCTTCGCCGAGTTCACCGCCACTTACGGACGGCTGGGCCAGGCGGCCACGCACAAGGAGCGGGTCTATCTGGCACGGCTCTACTGGATGACCGTGGAGTTCGGCCTGGTCGACACGCCGCAGGGGCGGCGCATCTACGGCGGCGGCATCATCTCCTCGCACAAGGAGACCCTGTACGCCCTCTCCGAGGTGCCCGAGCACCGCCCCTTCGACCCGGTGGAGGCGATGCGTACCCCCTATCGCATCGACATCCTGCAGCCGCTCTACTACGTGCTTGACGACCTCACCACCCTGCACGACCTTTCGAGGCAGGACATCATGGGCCTGGCGCACCGGGCCATGGCACTGGGGCTCCACGAGCCCCTCTTCGAACCGGCTCCGGGCACCGGCAAGGCGAGCGCCTGACACCCGTCCGAGCCACTTCCCGACGACGACCTTTCTCGCAGACAAGGAGATACCATGAACCAGCTTTCCAAACAGCAGTGCGAGGCCTGCAGCGGGGACGCTCCCCATGTGACCGAGGCCGAGATCGAGCAGTACAAGACGCAGATTCCCGAGTGGCAGATCGTCGAGCGCGATGGCATCATGAAGCTCGAGCGGGTCTTCAAGTTCCGCAACTTCAAGCAGGCCCTCGACTTCACCAACCACGTCGGCGAGATCGCCGAGGACGCCGGGCATCACCCGGCCCTGCTGACCGAATGGGGCAAGGTCACCGTGACCTGGTGGTCGCACGAGCTGAGGGGCCTGCACAAGAACGACTTCATTCTTGCCGCCAGAACCGACGAGGTAGCGAATTAAATGTTCGAACACATTGAGCGGGTACCCGGGGACGCCATCCTCGGGCTGATCGAGGCCTTCAAGCAGGACACCAACCCTCAGAAGGTCGATCTCGGCGTCGGCGTCTACCGTGACGACCAGGGCAACACCCCGGTGATGCGCGCCGTCAAGGAAGCCGAGGCCCTGCTGCTCAAGAACGAAACCACCAAGACCTACATCGGTTCCCATGGCGACCCGGGCTACGGCGAAGTCGTCCTGCCCATGGTGCTGGGCGAGGGCTCGCCGGTGCTGGAGGCCGGCCGCGCCAGCGCCACCCAGTCGCCCGGTGGCACCGGCGCCCTGCGCCTGGCGGCGGACTTCATCGCCCACCAGTTGCCCGGCAAGGACATCTGGGTCAGCGACCCGACCTGGCCGAACCACCTGGGCATTTTCCCCGCCGCGGGCCTGAAGCTGCACAAGTACCCCTACGTGGATGCCGAGAACCGCCTGGACTTCGACGGCATGCTGGCGGCACTCGAGGCGATCCCCCACGGCGACGTGGTGCTGCTACACGCCTGCTGCCATAACCCCACCGGCTTCGACCTCTCGCGGGAGCAGTGGCAGCAGGTGCTGGAAGTCGTCCGGGAGCGCAGCCTGCTGCCGCTGGTCGACTTCGCCTACCAGGGCTTCGGTGAAGGCCTCGACGAGGACGCCTATGGCGTGCGCCTGCTGGCCGAGAACCTCGACGAGGTGATCGTCACCAGCTCCTGCTCCAAGAACTTCGGCATCTACTGCGAGCGCACCGGCTGCCTGATCATGGTGGCGAAGAACGTCGAGCAGAAGGAGAACGTGCGCTCCCAGATCGCCATCGTGGCCCGCGAGAACTACTCCAACCCGCCGGCCCACGGCGGCGCCATCGTCAGCGAGATCCTCCACTCGGCCGAACTCGCCGCCATCTGGCGCGAGGAGCTCACCGAGATGCGCGACCGCATCAACACCCTGCGTCGCGACTTCGTCGAGTCCCTCAAGCCCTACGGCCTCGACCAGAAGTATCACTGCGTGGCCGAGCAGCGCGGCATGTTCTCCTACACCGGGCTCCAGCCCGCGCAGGTCGACCGCCTGCGCGACGAGTTCGGCATCTACATGGTGCGCTCCGGCCGCGCCAACGTGGCCGGCTTCTCCCACGACAACCTGCCCTACCTGGCCAAGGCGATCGCTGCGGTCAACTGATCGCCACGTCCCGACCTGCTGAAGCGCCCGGGCCTCCGCCCGGGCGTTTTCGTATATGCCAACTTCACGATTTTTCAGCCCTTTCCGAGTAGAATGCCGCCCTCGCCGCCGCACGGCCCGGGGTGCCGTGCGGCGCTCCCGGCAACGCCAGACTTGACCGATCAGTCAGAATGCGGCCAGACTGTCGACTGCCTTTGTATACAACCCCTATAACGAAGAGGCTTATCATGGCGACTACCCCTGTGCACTCTCCTGTACATTATCCCTGGTACAAGAAGGAGGACACCGATGCCTTCTTCGCCCTGTTCCAGAACAACATCGCCAATTTCGTCATCATCGCCATCACCATGCTCGGCATGGGCTTCCCCTCGTCGATCGTCTTCGGCCAGGTGCTCCCCGGCGCCGCCGTGGCGGTGATGGCGGGCAACTTCTACTACGCCTGGAGCGCGGCGCGCCTGGCGCGCAAGGAGAACCGCGCCGACGTCACCGCGCTCTCCTACGGCATCTCGACCCCGGTGATGTTCGTCTTCCTGTTCGGCGTGCTGCTGCCAGCCAAGCAACTCACCGGTGACGCCGAGCTCGCCTGGAAGGTGGCGGTGGCCGCCTGCTTCATCAGCGGCGCCATCGAGGCCACGATCAGCCTGATCGGCCGCTGGGTGCAGTACCACCTGCCACGAGCCGCCATGCTGGGTGCCGTGGCGGGTGTGGCCCTGACCTTCATCGCCGGCGAGATGCTGTTCAAGACCCTCGAGATGCCGGTGATCGGCCTGCTGGTACTGGCGATCATCATCGTCGGCCTGGTCGCCCGGGTGACCATGCCCTTCCGTCTGCCCACCTCACTGTTCGCCATCGTCGTCGGCACGGCCCTGGCCTACCTGATCGGCGACGCCGGTGGCGAGCGCTTCAGCGACGCCTTCACCCATCTCGGCTTCTACCCCTTGCTGCCCAATCTGGCCTGGTTCGAGGGCCTGGGCCTGCTGTTCACCAGCATGCTCGCGGTGCTCACCGTGGTGCTGCCGATCACGCTGTACAACGCCATCGAGACCATGAACAACGTCGAGGCCATGGAGGCCGCCGGCGACAGGTACGACGTGCGCGAGTGCCAGGCGGTGGACGGTGCCGGCACCATGATCGGTGCGCTGTTCGGCGGAGTCTTCCCGACTACCGTCTATATCGCCACCGTGGGCGCCAAGTGGATGGGCGCGGGCCGCGGCTACAGCCTCCTCAACGGCGCCGTCTACGGCCTGGCCACCATGTTCGGCCTGATCGCGGCGCTGGCGGCGATCATTCCCGTCTCGGTGGTGGCCCCGATCCTGGTGTTCGTCGGCATGTCGATGATCGCCACCGCCTTCCAGAGCAACGACACCCGTTACTACCCGGCGGTGGCCCTGGCGATGCTGCCCTACTTCGCCAACTATGTGATGACGCGCTTCAATCGCGGCGCCGGAGAAGTGGTCGCCGACATCTCCGGCGGCATCGTCGCCATGGGCCAGGGCGCCATGTTCATGGCCATCTTCATCGGCGCCATGACCGTCTCGGTGATCGACCACCAGTTCCGCCGCGCCGCGGTCTTCGCCGCCGTGGCGGCAGGCTTCTCCTTCGTGGGGCTGATGCACGCCCCGGAACTGGCCTTCAATGCCGCCCAGGACTTCTCCCTCGGCTACCTGGTGATGGGGGCGCTGTTCCTCTACTTCGCCTGGCAGCAGGAGCGCCTGGCCGCCCCGCGGCCGCTGCCCACCACGCCGCCGCCGGCCGACTGATCGCTTGACGCAACGAGGCCCTGCCGGTCACCCGGCAGGGCCTCGTTCCCATTGGTGCACCGAGACCGGCGATCGCGGCTTCGGGGCGGGTCTGGCCTATTGGACCTCGGCGTCGGCCTCGGCGTCAGCGTCGGCCTCGGCGTCAGCGTCGGCCTCGGCGTCAGCGTCGGCCTCGGCGTCAGCGTCGGCGTCGACCTCTGCCTCTGCCTCGGCACCACCTTCAAGGTCCTCATCGGTTTGCCCCTCGGTCTCGCCTCTTATGCGATCGCGGTTCGATTCGAGGCGATCCTGGGCGGGCTCGGCGGCACGATCGATGGCGCGATCCAACCCGGGGGCGCGGGTCTTCTCATCCTCCTCGGCCTGCGCATCCGTCTCGGCCTCGGCATCCATCCCTGACTCCATGTCGGTGTCGGCCTCGACATCCGACTCGGCGTCGGCATCGACACCCGCCTCCGCATCAGCGCTGGTTTCGGCATCGGCATCGGTATCAGTACCGTCGGCATCCCCGTCGGTGCCGCCATCGGCCGCCCCGTCGGTACCACCATCGGCGCCACCATCGGCACCCGCATCACCGCCGGCACTGTCCTGAGCCAGCAGCAGCGAATCGCTGGCCGATCCCGTCATGGGCATGGCGGAATAACTGCCGCCTTGAACGTCGTCTTCAAGGCTGGCCGCCTGGACCTGGGCAGTCGCGCCGGCCAGGCCTGAGAAAACCAGTGCCATGCTGGCAGCAAGTGTCTTGAGTTTCATAGCACCTCCTCATGCCCCGTTTTCCCTGGGGCCGGTATCCATCATCCGGGATGGCTCCTCCTTGAGCCGCTCGTCGTGACGAGTCTTGCTCCTGCTCTTACCAAGCGATCACCGTGCCAGAAGATAAGTTAGTAGAGTAGTATCAACAGGATATTAAATAGCAACGTTTTCTTATACAGCCACCACGGATGACAAGCCATCAATATATGTCGCAAAACAGAGACATAAAATAGGGAGGCGAGCCGGACGTGCCCGCCACAGGGAAAGGTATTGGTGTCTGCATAACGCGACATTATCGCGCTCACCTCATTAACAGACACCGCCATCGAGGGAGGGCCGCTACCGAATGCAACGAGGCCCTGCCGGTCACCCGGCAGGGCCTCGCCATGGGGAGGCGGCGTCTCAGGCCGCGTAGCGGGAAACGTCCAGGCCGCTCGGGTCGATGGCCGGTGCCTTGCCGCTCATCAGGTCGGCCAACAACTGGCCGCTGCCGCAGCTCATGGTCCAGCCCAGGGTGCCGTGGCCGGTATTGAGCCACAGGTTGTCGACCCGGGTGGCGCCGATGATCGGCGTGGAGTCCGGGGTCATGGGGCGCAGGCCGGTCCAGAACTCGGCCCTGGCGACGTCGCCGCCCTCGGGGAAGACGTCGCGCACCACCATGGCGATGGTCGCCCGGCGCTTCTCCAGCAGGCGCAGGTCGTAGGAGGCCAGCTCGGCGGTGCCGCCTACCCGAATGCGGTCGTCGAAGCGCGAGATCGCCACCTTGAAGGTCTCGTCCATCACCGTGGACTGGGGGGCCCCCCCGTCGTCCGTCACCGGCACCGTCAGGCTGTAGCCCTTGACCGGATAGATCGGCAACCGGATGCCCAGGTCCTTGACCAGGAAGGGAGAGAAGCTGCCGAGGCAGACCACGTAGGCATCGGCGGTGAGCTCGCCCTCGCTGGTCACCACGCTCTCGATATGCCCGGCCGAGCGCTTGAGGCGCTGGATCTCGACGTTGAAGCGGAACTCGACGCCGAGTCGCTCGCGACAAAGGTCGGCCAGGCGATTGGTGAAGAGGTAGCAGTCGCCGGTCTGGTCGTCGGGCAGATGCAGGCCACCGACGAACTTGCCGGGCACCCGGGCGAGTGCCGGTTCCACCGCGGCGAGCTCGTCGGCCCCCAGCAGCCGGTGCCGTACGCCGCACTGCTCGAGTACCTTCATGTCCTTGCCCACGGCCTCCACCTGCGCCTCGCTCCTGAACAGCTGCAGCAGGCCGCACTGGCGATCCTCGTAGCGGATACCGGTCTCCTCGCGCAGGGCATTGATGCAGGCGCGACTGTGCTCGGCCACCCGCACCATGCGCTCCTTGTTCAGCGCATAGCGCTCGGGGTTGCAGTTGCCCAGCATCTGCACCATGAAGCGCGCCATGGTCGGGTCCATCCTGGGCTGGATCTTCAGCGGAGCGTGCTCTTGGAACATCCACTTGACCGCCTTCTGAGGAATGCCGGGTGCCGCCCAGGGGGAGGAGAAACCGAAGGAGACCTGGCCGGCGTTGCCGTAGCTGGTCTCCAGTGCCGGCGACGGCTGGCGGTCCACCACCGTAACCTCATGGCCCTGGCGGGCCAGGTAATAGGCGCTGGTGACGCCGACGACGCCGCTGCCGAGAATCAGTACCTTCATGGGTCTCCTCCCTTGGCTTCCGTTGTTGGATGGCCTTGTGCTTGTGATCGATGCCGCAACGCAGGTCGCCCGGCCGGAAGCCGGGCGACGAGGAGAGTATAGGGAGCCCTTGATAGTGAATGATGCTATTTTTTTATATAAAAATAGATTTTAGTGATGTTTTTATGCATAAAGTCAGGATAATTATAAATATAATCGAACATAAAAAGATGTTATCACTCCGCCAAGCGAGTCTGGCGACGCCGCGGGGTGGTGAGGATCCGCCTGAGCACCATCCAGGCCGCCAGGCCAGCCAGCAGATTGCCCAGCGCCGCGCCCATGGCGAGCCCCGCGAGGCCTCCCAGCCGGGCGCCGACCCAGAGGCAGGGAAGATAGAAGAGAAACAGCCGCGCAGAGGACATCAGCATGGACCGAAGCGGCCAGCCCAGGGCATTGCCCGCCGACACTACCAGCATGCAGACGCCGAGGGCGGCATAACTCGGCAGCAGGAAGCGAATCAGCAGCGCCAGGCCATCGCGCACCTCGGGGTTGCCCGAAAGTGCCAGCGCCACCCAGGGGGACATCACCGCCATCACCAGGCCCAGCCCCAGCTGCCAGAGCACCACGACCCGCAGCGCCAGGCGCATCAGTCGGTGTATCTGCGCCCAGTCCCCCGCGCCGTAACAGCGCCCCAGCCAAGGGGGCAGCGACATGGTCATGGCCAGCACCACCATCAGCGACACGGTCTCCAGGCGACTGGCCAGCCCCCAGGCCGCCACTGCGGCCTCGCCCAGGCTCGCCACCACCGAGATCGCCAGCATGGCGGCCAGCGGTGGCATCAGCTGGCCGACCATGGCCGGGGCGGCGATACCGGCGAAGGGCCGCGCCGAACGTCGCAGCTCGGCGGCGAGGCCGGTCCGCCCCAGCCAGTCGGTCCGGCGCAGGCGCCACCCCAGGACCAGCAGGCCGCAGGCGAAGGCGATGGCCGTGGCCCAGGCCGCCCCAGGGAGCCCCAGCCCGGCCCAGGGGCCGAGACCGAAGATCAGCAGCGGATCGAACACCAGGTTGACCAGGCTGGTGACCACCATCATCTGGCCCGGCAGCCGGGTGTCGCCATGGGCCCGGAACAGGCTGTAGCCGAAGTAGAGCGCGGCCCCCAGCCACG
Source organism: Halomonas sp. LMYGS-3 (assembly GCF_059509875.1). Classification (NCBI taxonomy): domain Bacteria; kingdom Pseudomonadati; phylum Pseudomonadota; class Gammaproteobacteria; order Oceanospirillales; family Halomonadaceae; genus Halomonas; species Halomonas sp. LMYGS-3. The sequence continues at coordinate 53,160 of NZ_JCAKFQ010000009.1, forward strand.
CGGCCAGCAGTTGCGGCGCCCAATAGGCCCGGATCAGGGCGAGTGTCGCCGCATCGGCTCCCAGCCGGGTGAACACCAGCACCTGGTACCGCCACAGGAGCAGCGCCAGCAGGGCGATGGTAACCGTGCCGGCCAGCAGCACCAGACTGGCCAACCGTCGGGCGCGGGCCTGCTCCCCGGCTCCCAGGGCGCGGGAGATCAGCGCCGCGATGGCGATACCCAGCCCCACCTGGACACCGATGATCAGGAACGACAGCGGAAAAGTGAACGACTGGGCGGCCAGCGGTGCCGTGCCCAGGCGGGCGATGAAGGCGCTGTCCACCAGCTGGAAGCCGAGCAGCGCCAGCACGCCGATGGCCATCGGCCAGGTCTGGCGCCAGAGGGTGTGCCCGAGCGAGAGCCGGTCGGAATCGGAAGCGGTCACGAGGACTCCAGAATGCGATGCGACCGGGCATTCTACGCCAATGCGTCTTGGGGCTCAGCCCGAGAGTCCCTGATGGCCGGGAACGAGCCCCGCCAGCAACCGCTCGATAGCCTCGGCCGGCATCGGACGATAGAAGAAATAGCCCTGGATGAGATCGCAGCGCATCTCGCGCAGCAGGGTCAGCTGCTCGACATTCTCGACCCCCTCGGCGACGACCTCGAGACCCAGCCGATGGCCGATGAAGATCGCCGCTTCCATGATCGCCCGATCCTCGGGCTGGTGCGGGGCGTCATGCACGAAACTGCGGTCGATCTTCAGCGCCGTGACCGGGAAGTGCTTGAGGTAGCTCAGTGACGAGTAGCCGGTGCCGAAGTCGTCGATGGCGATACGCACCCCGCGGTGGTAGAGCCTTCGGAGCCCATCGAGCACCGACTCGTCCGCCTCGATCAGCACGTTCTCGGTGAGTTCGATGCCGATATCGCGATACCCGAGACCATGCCGCAGGAGGCAAGCCTCGAACCGCTCCAGGGCATCGGGACGAAGCAACTGACGACCGGAAACGTTGATATCGATGCGCTGCTCGCCGAACCCCTTTTCCCGCCACTCCACCTGCTGGCGGCAGGCCTCCTGGATCACCCAATCGCCGAGACGATGGATCAACCCCGAACGCTCGGCCAACGGAATGAATTCGCCCGGCGACACCGGAGGGCCCTCCGCCGGCTGCCAGCGCAGCAGAGCCTCGAGGTTCTCGACCCTGCCGCTGACCGCGGAGACCTGCGGCTGGTAATGCAGGCAGAGTTCCCCGTTTTCCAGGGCCTGCTCCAGTTGCGTGATCAGGTGGTGCTGTCGCACCAGTTCATCATGCAGGTACTGCTCGAAGAACTGCAGCCCGCCGCGACCCTCGAGCTTGGCGCGATTCTTCGCGACATCGGCATTGCGGATCAGCTCACGCGCGGTGGTGCCATTCTCGGGAAAGAGCGCCACCCCGAGACCGGCGGTCACCTGGCGGTCACGGCCATCGAGGAGGAAAGGATCGCGCAGCGCCTGCTGGACATTGCCCACCAGACGCCGCACATCGCCTTCCCGGTGCAGGCCCGGAAAGGCAAGGACGAACTCGTCGCTCGACACCCGCGCGAGCAGGTCCGTCACCCGCTGGCAACCGCGCAGGCGGCGCGTCAGCTCGACCAGCAGTCGATCGCCCTGCTCGTAGCCGAGCGCATCGTTGATGTCGACGAAGTGATCGATGTCCAGGTAGACCAGTGCCAGGACGGTGTCCTGCCGCTGGCAGGAACCGAGCAGGGCGTCGAGCTCGATCTCGAAGGTCCGGCGGTTGGGCAGGTGAGTCAGGCTATCGAAGCGGGTGGCGAAGTCCAGGTCACGCCGCGCCCGCTTCTGGTCGGACAGGTCCACATCGACGCAGAACATCAGCGGCGAGTCGGTATGCTCTCCGAGCATGACATGGTGGGAAAATACCGAGACCAGTTCACCGCTCTTGTGTTTCAGGTCGAGCTCTTCGGCGGGAATCTCGACCCCCTGGTGAACCCAGGCCCGGTGGGCCTGGATGACCCCCTCACGCATGAACTCGGGGATGATCAGGTCCTCGAGCAGGCATCCCTGGGCTTCCTCGGCGGTATATCCATAGAGCCGTGTGCTGGCCTCGTTCCAGTAGATCACGCGACGTTCCCGGTCATACCCCTGCACCGCCACCTTGGGCAGGCTCTCCAGCAAGGCTCGGAATCGCTGCTCGCTCTCCAGGTACTGCCGCCGGACCAGTGCCACCTCTTCCATGCCGGCGCCCTCGGTGCGGCCACCGACAGCGTCGGACTCAGGGGCGTCACAACGATCCTTGTGCCTCTCCTGTGGCAGGCATCCTGGCCCTTTCCGGAGACGGGAATCGCGACCGGTCATGAAGTTCCTCATCGATGCATGACGATGCTCGACATTACCCCGGGGTGGCAACGGCCATCATGCTTTCCTCCTCATCCTACATGCGTTCGTCGGTAATGGCCTAACGAAGCGTTACCAATGATCCCATCCTGGCGACCCAGGCCGGATTAGCCGAGGGCAGATCAGATGGATTGGTAGTTTTTTCGTACATTTCTTTGACATTTAGTTTCAAACCTTTTCATTTTTCTACTGTCGCCGTCGTTTCCTCGCCGGGGACGTCCGGGCAATTCCGCCCACGCAACAGGAGAAAGACCATGAAACTCGACACCCTCAAGCACGGCTTCGATGTCACAACCATGCCCCTGGACCCGCTCGCCGACTACTGGTCGCCGGAGGTCCCCACCACCCTGAGGCAGCACCTCTGGAGCCTCACCGATATCCGCGACCGGATCGACCTCGAGGCCTGGCAAGGCTTCGTCGCCGACCTGCCACGGGATCCCTACGTCAACCGGCGCTGGAAGCGCATGTCCTGGCTGACCCTGGATTCACACGGTGATGTCGAGGTGATGGGAGACTGCCCGATGGCACAGGGCGGGGCCTTCAACGATGCCGAGAGCATGGCGGACCGCCTGCGCTATTACGATCCGCTGACGCCCGACTTCCTCGCGCGCGCCGACGTCAAGGCCTTCGTCCGCGCCTGGGCCCGGCTCTGGGGCATCGGCCCCCGGGAACCGATCCTGATGCAGATCACCGGGGTGCGAGGAGAGGGCCGGGTCGACCCCCTGCAGGGTCAGGGCATCCATGCCGATGGCTGCAAGGCGCTGAGCATCCTGGTTCTGAACCGGGAGAATGTCACCGGCGCCGAGAACCATCTCTATGCCGACAAGGCCGGGACTCGCCCCCTGGCGGATGCCACCCTGGCCCCCGGCGACATCCTGCACCTGTGCGATGACCGTCTCTACCACAGCGTGGATGGCATCGCCCAGCAGGACGCTAACCTGCCGTTCGAGCGGTTCATCATCATCATCAACAGCCGCTTCGTGGACGACTTCCAGAACCGCATCCTGCGGCGGCACTTCCCCGAGGCGGTGCTCAACGAGACCCGCTGATTCCCCGCTCCGGGCAGGGAGCCCCCGGAGCCACGCTTCACAATGCGACACCCCCGGGTGTAAACCCGGGGGTGTCGTCGTCCTGCCCGGCCGTTGCAAGGTTCCGGCAGGGTGCCGTGGTAACTGCCGGCTTACTGGCGAACGCCCTCGAAGGTGACATAGAGCTCGAGGTCGTGCATCACCTCGGGAAAGTCGCTCATGGCGATGCCGAAATCGGCCAGGGTCAGCAGGGTGCTGCCCTCGAAACCGGCACGATAGCTTCCCCAGGGATCCTCGCCCTCCCCCACCAGGGTCACCGGCATCTCGATCTCGCGGGTCTCGCCGTGCAGGGTCAGGTCACCGGTCAGCACGCCCTGGTCGTCGCCATTCGGCACGAAGCCGGTGGAGACGAAGGTCGCGGTCGGGTACTCGCCGGCGTCGAGGAAATCATCGCTCAGGAAGTGGCGATCACGCTCGGCGTGGTTGGTGTTGAGGCTGGTGACGTCGACCTCGATGCGGGCCGAGGAGGCCTCGAGGTCTTCCGGGTCATAGCTGAACTCGCCACTGAAGCGCTCGAAGTTGCCGAGGATATAGGAGTAGCCGAGATGGTTGATCTTGAACTGGATGAAGGCGTGCTGGCCTTCGGTATCGATCACGTAGTCATCGGCCTGCACCTGGGACAACGGTACCAGGGCAGCGGCGGTCAGGGCGGTGGCGAGCACGGTCTTCTTCAGCATCGGTGATGTCTCCTTGGGGATCGGGTCCACCCGAAGGTGGAAGATTGCACGACGGCGTCTCGGCTCATGGCCGCCGAGAATGCGCCGGATCGATCATTCGCATTAGCACGTCGTGGCGATCGACGAAATGGTGCTTGCATGCCGCCAGGGCATGGCCCGCGGCGAGCAGGATCAGTGCCAGGGCGCTGTACCAGTGGATCTCGCCGGCAAGGCTGGCCTGGTTGGGGAGATCGCTGATCAGCGCCGGCACCACGAACCAATCGAATACGCTGATACCGCGGCCGTTGGCGGTGGAGATCAGGTAGCCGCTGACCAGCACCACCAGCATCAAGGCGTAGAGGGCGGTATGACCGAGATGGGCGGCGAGTCGTTCGAGACGGGGACCGCGGGCGGCCGGTGTTGGCTGCATGAAACGCCAGGCCAGCCGCAGCAGGGTGGCGAACAGCAGCAGCATGCCAATGGAACGATGCCACCAGGGAGCCAGGTTGTACCAGGCGTCGAAGTAACCCAGCCCGGTCATCCACCAGCCGAGCACGAAGAGCCCGATCACCGCCATGGCTCCCAGCCAGTGCAGGGCGATGCTGACGATGCCCCAGCCGGAGCGGGTATTGCGCCACATATCGACGGCTCCTCGGTGAACGTCATGACAATGCGGGCGATGATAACGCAGTGCATTATCAGCATCCGCTGAAAAAAGCCGAATGCATCGTTCGGAAAAACCGTATGCCACGCTCAGACCAGGGCGTCGAGCCCCCGGGCCAGGTCGGCGCGGATGTCACCGAGGGACTCGAGCCCCACCGCCACGCGGATCAACCCCTCGGCGATGCCCGCCGCGGCCCGCTGATCGTCGGAGAGTCGACCATGGGTGGTGGTGCCGGGGTGAGTGATGGTGGTCTTGACATCGCCCAGGTTGCCGGTGATCGACAGCATCCGGGTGGCATCGATCACCGACCAGGCCGCCTCGCGACCGCCGCGCACCTCGAAACCGAGCACCGCTCCGAAGCCCTGCTGCTGGCGCGCGGCCAGCGCATGCTGGGGGTGGCTCGTCAGGCCGCTGTAGTGGACCCGCGCCACCGCCGGGTGGGCCTCCAGCCACTCGGCCAGGATCTGGGCACTGTCGCAGTGGGCGCGCATGCGCAGGTTGAGCGTCTCCAGCCCCTTGGTGAAGATCCAGGCATTGAAGGGGCTGAGGCAGGGGCCGCAGGTGCGCACCACGCCGAACAGCTCCTCCAACTCCTTGTCGCGACCGACGACGGCGCCACCGATCGCCCTGCCCTGCCCGTCCAGGTACTTGGTGGCGGAGTGGATCACCAGGTCGGCGCCGAGCGCGATGGGCTTCTGCAGCGCCGGGGTCAAAAAGCAGTTGTCGATGGCCAACAACGCATCATGACGGTGGGCGATCTCGGCGAGTGCCGCGATATCGACCACCTCGGAGAGCGGGTTGGAGGGCGTCTCGGCGAACAGCAGCCGGGTCGCCGGCGTCACCGCCGCCTCCCAGGCCGAGAGGTCCGAGAGTTCGACGTAGCGGGTGGTGATGCCGAACTTGCCCAGGTACTTGTCGAACAGGCTGACGGTGGAGCCGAACAGCGAGCGCGAGGCGACGATCTCGTCACCGGCCGAAAGCAGCGCCAGCGCCGTGGCCAGTATCGCCGCCATGCCGGAACTGGTGGCCACGCAGCGCTCCCCGCCTTCCATCGCCGCCAGGCGCTGCTCGAAGGTGCGCACCGTGGGGTTGGTGAAGCGCGAGTAGACGTTGCCCGGCTCCTCGCCCTTGAACTTGCGTGCCGCCTCGGCCGCGCTGCCGTAGACGAAGCTCGAGGTAGGAAAGATCGGCTCGCCATGCTCCTGCTCGTGGGTACGCTGGTGGCCGGCGCGGATCGCCAGGGTTTCCAGCTCCCACTGCGGTTCTCGTGACTGATCGTGATCCATGACGGGGCCCTTAGTCGTCGATGTCGTCATCCTGATTGTGCATTCCCACCAGGGCATGATCGCCGGCACCCTGTTCCTGCTTGGCGGCGTCGTTGCGTGAGGCCTCCAGGTCGGAGAGATAGGCATCGTCGATGTCGCCGGTGACGTAGTTGCCGTCGAACACCGAGCAGTCGAACTGCTCGAGGGTCGGGTTGACCTCGTGGCAGGCGGCCTTCAGGTCGTCGAGGTCCTGGTAGAAGATGCGATCGGCGCCGATCAGCTCGCCCACCTCGGCCTCGCTGCGCCCATGGGCGATCAGCTCACTCGCCGCCGGCATGTCGATGCCGTAGACGTTGGGGTAGCGCACCGGCGGGGCCGCCGAGGCGAAGTAGACCTTGTTGGCGCCGGCTTCCCGAGCCATCTGGATGATCTGCTTGCAGGTGGTGCCGCGGACGATGGAGTCGTCCACCAGCAGCACGTTCTTGCCCTTGAACTCGATGTCGATAGCGTTGAGCTTCTGGCGCACCGACTTCTTGCGCTGGGTCTGGCCCGGCATGATGAAGGTCCGCCCGATGTAGCGGTTCTTCATGAAGCCTTCACGGTAGGTCACCCGCAGGTGCTGGGCGAGTTCGAGGGCCGAGGTGCGCGAGGTGTCGGGAATCGGGATCACCACGTCGATGTCGTGCTCTGGCCACTCGCTCTGGATGCGATCGCCGAGCTTGCGCCCCATCTGCATGCGGGTGCCATAGACATAGGCGCCATCGAGGATGGAGTCGGGACGCGCCAGGTAGACGTGCTCGAAGATGCAGGGTGCGAGCCTGGGGCGGTCGGCGCACTGCTGGGTGTGGATCGCCCCGCTCATGTCGACGAAGATCGCCTCGCCCGGATCCAGGTCGCGGTGCAGCTCGAAGCCGCCCACGTCCAGCGCCACCGACTCGGAGGCGATCATCACCTCCTGTCCCTGGCCCTCGTCGCGGGTGCCGAACACTACCGGACGGATGCCGTGGGGATCACGGAAGGCCACCAGGCCGACGCCGTTGATGATCGCCACCGCCGCATAGCCCCCCTTGCAACGACGATGCACGCGGCGTACCGCGTCGAAGATGTCGCCGGGGGCCAGGTGAAGGCCCTGCTTGCCCAGTTCGTGGGCGAAGACGTTGAGCAGCACCTCGGAGTCGGAGCTGGTGTTGATGTGACGCAGATCGGAGGAGAACAGCTCCTGCTTGAGCTGCTCGGAGTTGGTCAGGTTCCCGTTGTGAGCCAGTGTGAGGCCGTAGGGTGAGTTGACGTAGAACGGCTGCGACTCCGCCTCGCTGGAGGAGCCGGCGGTGGGATAGCGCACATGGCCGATGCCCACGTTGCCCTTGAGGCGCGCCATGTGGCGCGTGTGGAAGACGTCCCGCACCAGGCCGTTGCTCTTGCGCAACAGGAAACGGCCGTCATGCCAGGTCATCATGCCGGCGGCGTCCTGTCCGCGATGCTGGAGCACCGTCAGGGCATCGTAGATGCCCTGGTTCACCGCCTGCTTGGCCATCAGGCCCACGATACCGCACATTCCACCTTACCTCGCTTGCCTTGGTTCAGGACGGCCATGCCGCACACCGCCCCGGGATTCACATGTCAGGGGTCGTCGTCGCCTCGCCGGCCCGGTCGGCATCCGGTCCGATGCCGGCCTGGCGGTCGTTACCGGGCAGGGACATCTCGCGTAGCGACTCGGGTGCCTCGGGAATGCGCCCCTCCCAGGCCTCGAGCTGGCTCACCGCCCAGTCGCGCAGCTGTTCGAAGGTCGGGCGCAGCTCGGCATCCTGCCACGCCTCGAGCTGGGCGAGCGGCGTGAGGGTGATCAGGATGGTGCCGAGCACCAGGATCGCCGCCCCCTTGGCGGTGCCGAAGGCCGCTCCCATCACGCGATTGAACAGCCCCATGCCCACCCACTCGATGGCGGCATGCACCATGCGGATGACGATACCGCACAGCAGCACCACGGCGAAGATCACCAGGATGAAGGCCAGCACCAGGCGGGCATCGGGGTTGTCGATCAGCCCGGCCATCAGGTCGGCCACCGGCTCGGCCAGCAATCGCGCCGCGAGCAGCGCGATGATCCAGGCCGCCATGCCGAGCGCCTCGCGGATCAGCCCGCGCAGGAAGCCGGTCAGGGTGGTCACGGCCAGCACGGCGAGGAAGATCCAGTCGACCCAGGTCAGTGCCATGCTCACTCCCTCACCCGGACCAGCAGGCCCTGCAGGTTGGCCCGCTCCTTGAGCTCACCCATGGCGCGCTCACCGGCTTCCGAGGAGTCATAGGGGCCCACGTAGACGGTGGTCAGGTTGTTGTCCCGCGGACGGCTGAAGACGGCGAACCCCTGCTCGCCGAGCTGCGCCTCGAGACGCTCGGCATTGGCCGGTTCGCCGAAGCTGCCCACCTGAACCGCCCACTCGCCACCGGAGGCCGCCGGTGTCGGCGCCTCCGCTTCGCTCCCGGAGCGGCTGGCGCTCTCGGCGAGGCGCTGATCGGCGGCCCGGGCCAGCTCGGCGATGGGATCGGCGTCGACGGCGCTCGCCGGCTCGGGTGTCGCCACTGCCTCGGCGGCCTCCGCCAGAACCTCCTCGGGGGACTCGGCCGTCGCTTCCTCGGCCGGGGTCCCGGCACCAACGGGACCGTCGACCGGGGACGCCTCGTCCTGCCCCGCGGTCCGGGGCGTGAGCGCCGTCGGAGACTGGATCTGCCCGAGGCTCGCGGGAGGCTGGGGATCCGGCACGTCCCGGCGCTCGACGTCGACGGGCTGCTCGATGGTCAACACCGGTTGGGGGCGTTCACTGCGCGGGGCCGGCTCGTCGAACAGCATGGGCACGAAGATCACCGCCAGGGCGATCAGGATCACTGCTCCACTGAGGCGTTCTCGCATTCCGTACTTCATGGGGCTCCCTCGCTAGGCGTCTCATCCGCTTCAGTCTGCGCCGACGATTGCCACCACGCCAGTACCTCGCCCACGGTGAAGAAGGAACCGCACACCAGCACCCGGTCCTCGGGGGCGAGACGGGCGACCAACCAGTCGGCGCCTTCGGCGGGCGAGGCGGCGCGACGCCACACGGCGGCGCCTCGGGCGGTCAGCCGTTCGGCGAGGTCGTCGGCCGTGCGGGCCCGCTCGCCGGCCAGGCCGACCGGCACCCAGGCGTCCACCGCCGGGGCCAGGGCCGCGATCACGCCGTCGGCATCCTTGTCGCCGAGCATGCCCAGCAGGGCGATGGTGCGGCCATCACAGGGACGCGCCGCAAGCCGCTCGGCCAGGTAGGTCGCCGCGTGGGGGTTGTGGCCCACGTCGAGGCACCACTGGCCCAGCCACTGCATGCGCCCGGGCAACACCACCCGGGCCAGGGCACGGCGGCAGGCGTCCGCCTCGAGGGGCACGCCGGCCAGTGCCAGGGCCTGCAGGGCCGTGGCGGCGTTGTCCAGCGGCAGGCCGGGGTCGGGCAGGCCGCTCAGGGTGAGAAGCGCACCCGTGCCGGCGTCGTCGCCTTTGGGGTCAGACCCCGGCGGTGTCCGGGAGGCCTCGCCTTTGGGGTCAGACCCCGGCGCTGTCCGGGAGGCCTCGCCTGTGGGGTCAGACCCCGGCGGTGTCGGAGTTGCCGGAGTCGTGGCCTGTGACAGGCCCGATGACTCGGCTGGGGTCTGACCCCACAGGCTGCGCCGGCGCCGGGCGTCGTCCGCCCCCACCGGGAGCGGGCAGCGGAGGCCCTGCCAGGTCCACCCCTCGCCCTCCCCTTCCCGGCGGAACGCTTCGCCCAGGGCGTAGACCCGGGCGCCCAGCTCGCTCGCCACCGCACCGACGCTCGCCGGTAGCGTCGTACTGCCCAGCACCGCCGGGCGGCCTGCCCGCAGGATACCGGCCTTCTCGCGGCCGATGCCCTCCAGGTCGTCGCCGAGGAAGGCGGCGTGGTCCTGGGCGATGGTCGTGATCACCGCCACGTCCGGGTCGATGACGTTCACCGCATCGAGCCGCCCGCCGAGTCCCACCTCGAGGATCGCCAGGTCGGGAGGCCGGCGGGCGATGGCCCACAGCGCACCGAGGGTGCCGACCTCGAAGTAGGTCAGGCTGACCGGCTCGCCGGCCAGGCGGGCGGCTTCGACGGCCTCGAAGCCGTCGATCAGGGTGGCATCGTCGGCCTCCACCCCGTCCAGGCGCAGGCGTTCGTTGTAGCGCAGCAGGTGCGGCGAGGTATAGGTGGCCGTGGAGAGGCCATGGGCGCGGGCCAGCGACTCGAGCATGGCCACCGTGGAGCCCTTGCCGTTGGTGCCGGCCACGGTGATCACCCGCCCCGCGGGCGGGGCGTCGAGCAGGCCCAGGCGGCGGGCGACCTCGGCCACGCGCTCAAGGCCGAGGTCGATGCCCACCGGATGGGCCGCTTCCAGCCGGGCCAGCCAGGCGTCGAGGGATGTGGACAGGGCGGTGTCACGCATGGCGGTAGCGGTCAGCGCGGGCCATCGGCGCGGTCATCACGCCCCGCGTCCTCGCCTTCGGCGCGCGCAGGGGCCTCATGCTCGGGAAGGGTCAGGGTATAGTCGGCGTCGGCCTGAGCCTGTTCGGCGGCATCCACCAGGTCGAGTTCGCGCTCCGCCTCGTCGGCCAGGCCGATGGCCGGCTGGTGGGTCAGCTTGCGCAGCACGCCGCCGAGGCGATCGCGCATCTCGCGGCGGTGGACGATCATGTCGACGGTACCGTGCTCGAGCAGGAACTCGCTACGCTGGAAGCCTTCGGGAAGTTTCTCGCGCACGGTCTGCTCGATGACCCGGGGCCCGGCGAAGCCGATCAGGGCATTGGGCTCGGCGACGTTGAGGTCCCCGAGCATGGCCAGCGACGCCGAGACGCCGCCGAACACCGGGTCGGTGAGCACCGAGATGTAAGGCACGCCGGCCAGCTTGAGCTTCTCCAGCGCGGCCGAGGTCTTGGCCATCTGCATCAGCGAGAACAGCGCCTCCTGCATCCGCGCCCCACCCGAGGCGGAGAAGCAGATCAGCGGGATGCCCTCCTCCAGGGCCACGGTGGCGGCACGCACGAACTTCTCGCCCACCACACCGCCCATGGAACCGCCCATGAAGGTGAACTCGAAGGAGACCACTACCACCGGCAGGCCATCCAGGGTGCCCCGCATGGCGATCAAGGCGTCCTTCTCGCCGGTCTCCTTCTGGGCCGCCGCCAGGCGGTCCCGGTACTTCTTGGAGTCGCGGAACTTGAGGCGGTCGACCGGCTCCACCTCGGCGGCCAGTTCCTCGCGTCCCGCCTTGTCGAGGAACCAGTCGAGCCGCTTGCGCGCGGTCAGGCGCAGGTGATGGTCGCACTTGGGGCAGACGTTGTGGTGCTTCTCGAGTTCGGGGAGATAGAGCACCGCCTCGCACTTGGGGCACTTGCGCCACAGGCCGTCGGGCACGCTCGCGCGCCGGTCCTTGCGCTGGATGCGCCCCATGGAGGGCACGATCTTGTCTAGCCAGCTCATGTCAGAAAGGGTTCCGTCATCTGGTCGGCGCCCGGCACCCCGGGCGCGTGAATCGAATCGATCGACGAAGGCCGCCGTCAGGCGCCACTCGTGGCGTCCAGGGCCTCGCGCATCTCGCCCAGCACCGCCTTGAGCTCGGCGGGAATCGCCTCCGGACGCTCGGCGTTGGCGGCGATGCGGCTGACCAGGGCCGAGCCGACGATCACCCCGTCGGCGACCTTGCCCACCTCCGCCGCCGAGGCACCGTCACGGATGCCGAAGCCGACGCACAGCGGCAGGTCGGTCATTTCGCGCAGCGGCGCCAGGTGCGCGGCCACGTCCTCGGCGTTGAGGCTTGCCGCACCGGTCACGCCCTTGAGCGAGACATAGTAGAGATAGCCTTCGCCGTGGGCGCATATTGTAGCGGCCCGGGCGTTGGAAGTGGTAGGGGCCACGAGGAAGATCGAGGCCAGTCCCCGGGCCTTGAGCACGGGACCGAACTCCTCGGCCTCCTCCGGCGGCATGTCGACGGTCAGCACGCCGTCGACGCCGGCTGCCGCGGCCTGCTCGGCGAAGGCCTCGAGGCCGATCCGCTCCACCGGGTTGAGGTAGCCCATCAACACTACCGGGGTGGTGGTGTCGGCCTGGCGGAACTCGCGCACCATCTCGAACAGATGGGAGAGGCGCACGCCGTGCTTCAGGGCCCGCTCGCAGGCCTTCTGGATCACCGGGCCGTCGGCCATGGGGTCGGAGAAGGGTACGCCGAGTTCGATCACGTCGGCCCCCGCTTCCACCAGGGCATGCATGAAGGTCACGGTGTGTTCGGGAGCCGGGTCGCCGGCCGTGATATAGGGAATCAGCGCGCGGCGCCCCTGGGCCTTGAGCTCGGCAAAGCGTTGGTCGATACGATTCATGTCAGCCCCTTAGAATTCGATGCCGTCGAGCTTGGCCACGGTCATGATGTCCTTGTCGCCGCGCCCGGAGAGGTTGACCACGATCTGCTGGTCGGGGCGCATGGTGGGGGCCAGCACCTTGGCATGGGCCAGGGCATGGGCCGACTCGAGGGCCGGCATGATGCCCTCGACATGGGTCAGCTCGCGGAAGGCCTCGAGCACGGCATCGTCGTTGGCGGCCACGTACTGAACCCGCCCCACGTCCTTCCACAGGGCATGCTCGGGACCGACGCCCGGGTAGTCGAGGCCCGCCGAGATCGAGTGGGTATCGGAGACCTGCCCGCCCTCGTCGGACATCAGGTAGGTGCGGTTGCCGTGCAGCACGCCGCGCGGCGCGCCGGACGCCAGCGGGGCGGCATGGCGACCGGTCGCGATGCCGTCGCCACCGGCCTCGACGCCGTACATCGTCACCTCGTCGTCCTCGACGAAGGGATAGAAGAGCCCCATGGCGTTGGAGCCGCCGCCGACGCAGGCGATCAGCGCATCGGGCAGCTTGCCGAACTCCTCGAGCGACTGGCGACGCGCCTCGCGGCCGACCACGGCGTTGAAATCGCGCACCAGCATCGGATAGGGGTGCGGGCCGGCCACGGTGCCGATGATGTAGAAAGTATCGTCGACGTTGGTGACCCAGTCGCGCAGCGCCTCGTTCATGGCATCCTTGAGGGTGCGGGTGCCGGACTCCACCGGGATCACGTTGGCCCCGAGCAGATGCATGCGGTAGACATTGAGCTTCTGGCGCTCGACGTCTTCGGCCCCCATGTAGACGTCGCACGCAAGCCCCAGGCGCGCCGCCACGGTGGCGGTGGCCACACCGTGCTGGCCGGCACCGGTCTCGGCGATCACCCGCGGCTTGCCGCTTCTCTTGGCGAGCAGCGCCTGACCGATGGTGTTGTTCACCTTGTGCGCGCCGGTGTGGTTGAGGTCCTCGCGCTTGAGCCAGATCTGTGCCCCGCCGAGCTGCTTCGACCACCGCTCGGCGTGATAGAGCGGCGAGGGACGACCCACGTAGTGGGCCAGGTCATAGTCGAATTCCGCCTGGAAGGCCGGGTCGTCGCGAAGACTCAGGTAGGTCTTCTCCAGCTCGTCCAGGGCGAAGCTCAGGGTCTCCGAGACGAACCGGCCGCCGTAGGGGCCGAAGTGGCCGCGGGCATCCGGCAGTCGGGTCAGGTCACTGAACTTGCTCACGAAAGACACCTCACAGGTCGCCAGAAAGGGGCTTGTGGTTGAAAGCGGTTGAGTCAGGAGTCGGCGGGCGGATCATCCCGCCGAGCGACCCTCGTCGCCACGGCGGACGGCCTGCAGGAAGGCCGCGATACGCCCGGCATCCTTGACACCGGGGGAGGCCTCCACGCCGCCGGAAACGTCCACCGCAAAGGGCCGCACCCGGGTGATCGCCTCGGCCACGTTGTCGGCCCGCAACCCCCCGGCGAGGATAACAGGTTTTGCCAGGTTTGCGGGGATTCGCGACCAGTCGAAGGTCTCGCCGGTGCCACCCGGCACACCGGGGCGATAGGCGTCGAGCAGCAACGCCTGGGCCACCCGGTAGTCACGGGCGGCAACATGCAGGTCGAGGCCATCGCGCATGCGCAGCGCCTTGATCCAGGGTCGGCTGAAACCGGCACAGAAGTCGGGGGCTTCGCCGCCGTGGAACTGCAGCAGGTCGAGGTGCTCGGCACAGCGGGCGATCAGCTCGGGATCCTGATCGACGAAGAGCCCCACCCGAGTGACGAAGGCCGGCACCCGCGCTGCGAGCGCGGCCAGGCGGGCCTCGTCGATGGCCCGCTTGCTGCCGGGCCAGAGCACGAAGCCCAGGGCATCGGCACCGGCCGCCACGGCGGCGTCCACGTCCTGTTCGCGGGTCAGGCCGCAGATCTTCACCCGAGTACGCCTCGCCACGACCTGTGCGTCAGTCATGCCCATCCTTGCTTATCCCTCGCCTGTGTCATCTTTCGTCGGTCATCTCGCCAGCGAGATCGGCGAGCACCGCCCGGTGTACCTCGGGCAAATGCTCGTAACTGCTAGGATAACATAGGCGTTTGACCACCACGGCCCGGGCAATGGCCGCAAGACGATGGAAGCGTTCTCGGGTCATGTCCGCTTGCGCGGTGTCGCCCTGCCCGCCCGCAACCCCACACCCCTCCAGCTCCTCGGCCAGGAAGGAGTGGCGGACGAGCTGGATCAGCGCTTCGCCCGGGCCAAGCGACTCCAGGCGTATCGCCGTGTTGCCCCTGGTGACGACACGGCGCTCCAGCAGGTAGATCCTCGCCACGGGCAGTGACTCCCTGGCGATGCCTCCCACTCTCTCTGCCGGCACGCTGAGCTTCGGGAAGGAAGGATGGACCGGCTCGAAGCCATCGGCGGTGCCGACGAAGCGCTGCGCCTGCTCCGGGGTCAACTTCAGCTGAGGGAAGGCATGCCGACACCATACCCGCTCGCCCTCTGGCTGCAGTGCCGCGATATCGTCGGCGAGGAGGGAAAAACCCGCCGCGACCAGGGATGTCACCAGGGTGCTCTTGCCACCGGTGCGATCCGCCGCGAACAGCACCGCCTGGCCATCATGGGCCACTGCCCCGGCATGCAGGGCACTCACGCCGCTCATCTCGAGGTAATAGGACAGAACATCCCCGAGCAGATACAGATCCACCATGGAGCCAAACTCGACAGCCTGCAGCCGGCAGTCGATTCGCCCGGGAGCGACCAGGAAATCCGCCACCCGTGCGAAGCGCATCAAGCTGCCACCGGCAACGGGATAGATCTCCAGAACATGCTCGCCGAACCGGTTCCTGGCCGGGCTCAGGTAAAGGGCGCCCCGGGCCGGGGGTGCGAGTCGCTCCCCCCCCAGCTCGCAATGAAAGGTCAGGTCGCACTCCACCGTGGCGGGCGCCACGCTCAGGGGGAAGCGGAAACGATGAGTGGTCTCCAGGCAGAAACCATAGATCCAGTAACGGTATGCCACGCTGACTCCCCTGTCGCTGACTCAGCGACGGACCATGATGCCGTTCTCCTCGAGTTCCACCACCAGCGAGGCCAGATCCCGGCGAAGCGCCTCCGGCGCTACGGCATAGTCGCCCAGCAGCATCGAGATGGCACCCTCCAAGCTGCCGGATTCCAGCAGGGCACGCCACATGTCGGCCGCCGTCGGATCGAGCTGGAAACAGAGCGCGGTCTCCGTGGCCTCGGCCGGGAAGCGTGCCACCGCAACCGATGCGCCGATCGGTGCCCATAGCACGCGGTCGGCGGACCTGAGGGGACCAGGCTCCGCTGCCTGCAGCCTGAGCCCAGTCGGCGCCTTCCTCCCCGCGAGGCCAACCGACTCCGCTTGCAGCCGCGCGGCCAGGACACGACGCTTGAGGCACAGCGACGGCGGCCAGACGTTCCAGCCGGTTTCGAAGCGCCCCGCTTCGGCATCCCAGTACTTTGTCTCGGGCTCGCACCAGGCGAAGGCCACGTATTCGGCGATTCCGTCCCAGTAGCCATTGTCGCCAATCCGCTCCCGGCGCTCCCTGAGCCATAGAGGATAGGCCTCGCCGAACCATTCGGGGGCAACATCGCTGAGGTCTTCGGCATTGAGGCAGGCCACGACCCTGGGCTCGCCCCGTTCGATGGCGCGGCACAGCTCCGGGGGGGCAAACAGTGGGCAGAAGATGACGGCAGGGGCGTCACACCGCTCAAGAAACTGCTGGAAGCGCACCCCGGACAGGGCACAGTCGTCCACCACCAACCAAGGCTCCGACTCCCCGCGGCCGGACATGTCGGGCACACCGATCTGATCGGGGCGCAAATCCAGCAGGTAGGAGAGCATACCAAGAACGATCCATCCCCCGCGGGGGATGGCGGTATAGCGAAAACTCGACAGTGCGTCCTGGCCGAAGCGCCCCCTGAGGACCGTAGCGAGACGCTCCGTCGCCTGCTCCGCGGCGGGGTAATCGATATAGCGAGGGCATTCGAGCACCTTATGGAGTTGGGCCGCCAGGTCCGCCAGCAGGGCCTGCTGCTCCCCCGAGAACTGGCCGAAGACCGCGACCATCAGCTCGGGCCAGGCTCGCGCCACGAGCCTGGCCCCCTTCATTCTGACCCACAGTGGATTGGCTCGAATCCCCTCGCCCAGCGCCCTCAGGGCCGACTCCCGGTCGGGCTGCCGGGTAAAGGCAAGAAGCGGCTCGATGGCCTCTCGGCCATCGAGCAGCAGGACGGCATCGATGCCACTGTCCACTTTTTCCTTGTCCACGGGTCGAGTCAGCGCGATGGCGGTCCGATGCCAGCCCCTTGTCAGGGCCTACCGATTGTGTCCCGGCGGGTTGCGGCTGCCGGGTTCATGCGGCGCACTCCCAGGCCATACATCCGACCCAGGTCTGGTTAACCCCACCAGAGTGATATCCGCCACGGTACCCCACCTGGTCAGCTGCGGACGGCGGTATTCGCGCCGCGCGTCGGGCTTCACTGCTTGATTCTCGTTCATCAGCGTATCCTCCAGCCAATCAACTCGCGGGTGTCGAACACCACCCTGATCACCCAAGATTACATATACCTACATGAACTTACATAAAGCAGGTTAGGCCAGTCCACCTTCGCCAACCATGCGGAGAAAGCGTGGTTTCAGACGAGCAGGAAGCTGATTTTTTTCACACCCTTATTTTCGTAATCTTAGTAGCAGCAAGCACCATCAGACTCCTCGCGGCCGGGCTCGCACGGTCAGGACCAGTAGCGTCGCAACCAGATCTCGAGGGAGAGGGTCGGCCAAAGATCGAAGCTGGGTGCTTCGCCGCGCACGAAGCGCTCGAAACGCTCGCGAAGGGCCGCTTCGTCGATAAAGCCGTAGTCGGCACAGCGGCTTTGGGTCAGCAGATCCAGCACCTTGTCGTGGGCCTTGTCGCGCAGCGCACCGAAGTAGAGGGGTTCGGGGGAGACCTTGCCGACCAACCCGATGGCTTCAGCCGGCATGATGCCCTCCATGGCCCGTCGCGCCAGCCGTTTCACCTCGGTGGCAGTACCGACGCAGTACTGAGGGCAGGTGAGAATAAATTCGGCGATGCGCCTGTCGCTCCAGGGATCGGCAAAGCCCACGCCTTGCGAGGCGGTGATGCGATCGGCGTAGGTTACTCCCCGCAGGACCAGCGGCGAGAAGATATGAATGTAACGGTCCCGTGAGGCGCTGCGTGGCCAGTTCGCTGCCGCGGCTCGCACCGGTTCGATCGCTGGCACCCTGGCCCGGTGCAGGAAGTCCAGGGAGACATAGGACTCCGCCCGTCTTATCGGACCACGCAGCAACGGATGCGACGCCGCGGCGTCCCCCTTGCTGCGCCTGGAACCGAAGCGTCGAGCGGCACGCAGGCCGCGGGCGAGACGGCTTTCTCGCAGAAGATCCGACAGCACGGGGCGCACCAGGTAGCGGGATAGGGTTGAGGAGCGTGGCAGCGAGTATATCTTCGACAGTGCTGCCAGCTCACGACGGACCTCACGGAAATGGCCGGCCAGCAGCATGCCGGGTACGTCGCTAACGTCTCCCCCACACATGACATCACCGCGTGAGCCATAGAACATTACGCTGACCCGATCGACCGCCGCCGCGGACAGGGAGCGTTCCAGGAAGGGTTGGAACATGGAGAAGAAGGGATCGTCCTCGTGGGGCTGGTTGGCGGCCTCTTCGACCAGGGGGTAGGTCTCCTCCGCCGGCACCTCGTGGACCGACATCCCGAAATGATCCGCGATACGGTAGATGTTCTCGCGCTCATCGCACTCGGGAAGTTCAGGGAATACCCAGCTATAGGCACGCATCGAGGGAACGCCTTCACCTTGCATGCGAAGCCAGCCTGCCACCGAGGCGACACTGGCGGAGTCGACCCCGCCGCTCAGGCTCACACCCACCGAACGCCGGGCGCGCAAGCGACAGCGCACCGCCTCCGTCAACAGCTCGCGCAGGTGATCGGCGTATGCCCTCTCGTCACGGTAGCGAAGGCATCGCTCTGGATCGGGAGCCCAGAAGTACCGGCTCCGCTTCCGCCCCACCAGATCGATCACCACCTCCTCGGCGGGCTTGAGCTCCTCGATCCCGGCATAGAACACCTGTCCCGGCGGTGTCTGCATGCCGCAGAGGTGCCAGCCGACGGCTTGCTCGTTCAAGCGACGCGGCACGCCGTTCACCGCCAGAATCTGCCGGACCTCGGTGGCAAACAGCACCCGTCCCGACTCGATCCGGTAGTAGAGGGAGCGCATCCCCATGGCGTCCCTGGCCAAGTGCAGCTGTAGACGATCCGCATCCCAGAGTACGTAGGCAAAGTCCCCGAGCAGTCGGGCAGGGCCCTCTTCGCCGGCATGGAGCAACATGCCGAGCATAAGCTCGGCATCCGTTGACGCCTCGCCACGCAAGTGTGGGCTCACGTCGGCGCACACGTCGCGATTATCGAGTCGCGCATCGGCAGCGAACAGCAAACCATGCTTGTTTTCGATCACCGGGCGACACGCACCGGTACCGTCAGAAGAGGTATCGAGCGACAGGCAGGCAATCCCCACCCGCCCATCGTAGTGGTATTCGATGCCGTCGGGGCCTCGGTACGCCGCCCGTGCCACCATCCGCTCCAGCTCGGCTCGCTCGACCGGGGTGCCATCGAAATGGATGATGCCGCAAATGCCGCTCACAGGGTGTGCACCCTCCCGCAGGAATTTCGGGCCACAGCATCTCGCCCACCCTTGCACAGCCGGCGGATGGCGTACGAAGCTAACCGGGAACCTCATCTGCCACGATCAGACAGATGGATGGTCGCCTGAAAACTGTAGCAGAGAAATCCACGGTCACGCGCATCGACCGCAGCGGGGCCGAGTCATACTTGCCCATGGCCCGGTCATGTCGGAGGAAACGAAACCGGAGATCACTCGGGCGCCCCCTCCCCGGCCACCGTCTCGGCCACCGGCCGACCACGCCGGAATTCGACCATGGGGCAGTCGGGCAGTTCGCGCTCGCCGGTCCACTCCCCGAGGAAGGCCAGCAGGTTGGGCCCCAGAGGCTCCCGTGGCAACCCCCAGGACTCGTCGTAGAGCGAGTCGACGAAGTGCAGGCCACAGGCCGGTGCGGTGACGTCGGCGAGGGTGCGGTCCTTGAGCGCCATCAGGCGCGCCAGGTAGTCGCTGCCCTGCTCGCCGCGCCCCACGGTCACCAGGGCCCCGACGATGTTGCGGATCATGTGGTGCAGGAAGGCATTGCCCTGGACGTCGATCACCACCAGCGGGCCGTGGCGATGCACCTCGATGAAGTGCAGGTGGCGCCAGGCGGTCTTCGATTGACAGCCGGCGGCGCGAAAGCTCGAGAAGTCATGCTCACCGACCAGGGCCTGGGCGGCCCGGTGCATGGCATCGGCATCCAGGGGATCGCGACACCAGGTGGCATTGGCGCGCTCCAGCACCGGGCGGCTCGGCTGGTTGAGGATCACGTAGCGGTAGCGCCGGGCCAGCGCCTTGAAGCGGGCATGGAAGTCGTCGGGGACCGCCTTTATCCAGCGCACCGCGATGTCCCGCGGCAGGTTGGCGTTGACGCCGAACACCCAGGCCTTCTGCGAGCGCGGGGCCACCGGATCGAAGTGCACGATCTGGCGTGTGGCGTGGACGCCGGAGTCGGTGCGGCCACTGGCATGCACCGTCACCGGGTGGCTCGCCACCTTCGCCAGCGCCGTTTCCAGCTCGGCCTGCACCGAGGCGGCATGCTTGAGGCGCTGCCAGCCACAGTAGGCGCTGCCGTCATACTCCACCCCCATGACCAGGCGGCCGGCAAGGGGGGTGCGATCGTCGAGGGGTCGGAACAGGGTCATGCGGCCTTCAGAGATCGTGGCGGGTGATCAGCTCCCGGGCTTCCTCCCGTACCGACGGGTCGTCGGTCAGCTTGCGCAGCAGCGGCCGCGCCCGGTCGACCTCGCCCGCGTCCAGCAAGCGGCGTGCCTCGGCCAGCATCGATGCGGCGGAGGTGCCGGCGGAAAGCCACTCATTATCCCGATCCAGCGGCGGGAATGCTACCTCTTCGACCTCCCAATCGCCGGGCACCTCGGCGGGACCGCGGTCATCGTCCCGAGGCGTCCCGGGCGCGGACTCCCCTACCGCCCCCTCCTCGGGATTGGACGGACGGAACTCCACGCTGGGCTGCATCGGCGTCTCCTCCCGGGGCGACGGGCTCGGATCCAGGGAGGGCGGCCGATAGTCGATGATGTCGCGACCGAGATCGTCGACCCGACGGGACAGCGTCGATGCGGGCGGCGGCTCGGGGGCAGGGGGCGGGTCGTCTTCGCTCGCCTCGGGGCGTGGGGCTTCCGGTGCGGCCCGGGTTGGCCGGACATCGCCTTCGGGCTCGGGCTCCGAGGTGGACTCGGGTTCAGGCTCGGGCTCAAAGGTGGACTCGGACTCGGGCTCCGAGGTGGACTCGGGCTCGGGCTCGGGCTCGGGACGACGATAGCGGGCGCCGGCGTCGTCACTCCCCTGCCCGACGACCGGATCGTCATTGGCTCGCTCCGGCGGAGCGCCACCCATCGATCTCAGCGCCTGGGCCGTCTCATCCTCCTCGCCGGGCTCATCGAAGCGCCGCGGCGGCAGCTCCTCGGGTTCGGCGAAGACGGCCCGGCCGTCATCCGGCGAAGACGGCGAGGGGGCCGGCGCCGGAGGCCGCCGGCCCATCAGTCTATCCACGTCAGCCAGCATCCCCGGGTCGCCACCGGCCCTCAATCGCCCGGCCTCGCGGTCGGCACTCTCGTGGTTGCCCTGCTCCAGGTGAACCATCAGCAGCTTCAGACGCAGATCGTCGCGTTCCGGCTCACGCTCCAGGCTGGTCTCGAGCAGCTCCCGGGCCTGGTCGAAACGCCCGTAGGCGATGAAGATATCGGCCTCGTTGATCGCCTCCGCCTGGGGCATGGAGGCTCGTACCGGGGCCGTCACGGCCTCACCGGCCATCGAGGAGGTACCCGCCACGGGGCCGCCCACGCCGCCACCCGGCGTCACTGACTGTACCTGGCCGAAGGTGGCTACCGTCTCGGCTCGCCGCTGTCGGCGTCGCATCAGGGCCCAGAGTGCCAACAGGGCGGCGAGCGCGCTACCCCCCAGCATCAGGGTGCGATCCTGCGCCCCCTGGTAGAAGGCGCCCCACCAGGGCGCGTCGGACGGCGCCTCCCCATTCGCGGGCGGCACCACGCCCCCCGTCCCGGGACCGTCGACGCCCTGCCCTCCGGCGCCGAGTGCCGCCACCTGGTCGCGCAGGGCGGCGAGTTCCTCGCGCATCCCGTCGAGCTCGCCCTGGAGTGCGTCCCGCTCAC
This sequence comes from Halomonas sp. LMYGS-3, assembly GCF_059509875.1. NCBI lineage: Bacteria > Pseudomonadati > Pseudomonadota > Gammaproteobacteria > Oceanospirillales > Halomonadaceae > Halomonas > Halomonas sp. LMYGS-3. Next base: position 74,912 of record NZ_JCAKFQ010000009.1, read on the forward strand.
TGCGCACCGCCTCCAGGGCCCGCTGGCTCTCGAGCCAGCGGGCCTCGAGACGCAGCAGGCGCTCGTCACTGGTCAGGTCGCCGGCGCCATGGAGGCTCTCGAGCACCGACGGGTCGATGACGACCCGCTCGCCGGCGTCGACCATGCCGCCTCCCTCACCCGCGGCTTCTCGCCCCCCCTCGCCCTCCCCCGTTCCGGCGCTTCGCGTGGCCTCGGCCGCCACCTCGGCATCGGTCAGCAGCGTCAGTCGCGGCCCCTCCTGCTCGCCGGCCACGCTCTCCGGCGAGACTTCGGCGTCCGGCACGACCTCCTCGGATGGCATCGCCGTCGAGGAAGCGTCCGTGGACGGCATCTCGGTGGGACCGACCGCCGCCACGGCCGTCTCCGGCGCGGTCGCCTGGTCGCCATCGAGCGGCACCCGGGCCGGCGCCCCGCTGCCGCGGTTGGCCCAGGCCTGGTTCATGGCCTGGACGATCCGGTCGGCGTCGCCCGACGACCGGGCGGCGATGGCCTCCCGGGCCGGCACCACCAGCGTGAAACCGGCGCGCATGGCGTTGATGTTGCCCGAGGGAAACACCTCGGGGTTGGCTGCCACCAGCGCCACCATCATCTGGTTCATGCTGATGCCGCTGTCCGGCCGCAGGCGGCCGGCCACCGCCCAGAGGGTGTCGCCACTGCGCACCCAGGCCGGGTCACCGCCACCGGCCTCGGCCGATGGGCGGGTGATGGGCCGCGCCGGCGCCGCTGGCTCGTCGCGCGGCGGCGAGCCAACAGTCGTCGCCACGGAGCGGGCAGGCGCCCCGATCAATGCCGGCATCTGGTCGTAGTCGGGCGGGTCGAGCAGCAGGGTCACCTCGCGCAGCTGCTGCCCACCGGGCCAATCGAAGCGCAGCAGCAGATCGAGCCAGGGCTCGCGCACGGGGCGCTCGGTCACCAGTTCCAGTATCAATCGTCCCTCGCGCTGCTCGACGGCGAGGCGCACGCTGGCTGCCAGCGGGGTACGCGTCAGACCGGCGGCCGAGAAGGCGCGCTCGTCGGCCACCGAGACATTGAGCAGGCCCGCCTGCATCCCGCCGGTATCGGTCAGGGGGATGCTGGCGCGCAACGGTGCATTGAGCGTCGAGCGCACGTCGGCCTCGCCCAACCCCAGCGCCAGCGCCAGGGGGCTGGCGGCCGAGAGCGAGAGCAGCATGGCGAGAGTCAGCTTGCGTTTCATGAGGTTCCCTTGCGTCTCCCGGCTGGCCGCCGACCCGGCGGCGGCCAGCCGGCGAAATGATGAGTCTCGTTATGGTCTTTATGTACCACAAACCTGGCCCGGTGCGCCTGCCCCGGATCAGGCTTGATGCCCTGCCTTATCAACGTAAACCAGGACGAGGCGCTCCGCCGGCCCCGGCGGTCCCGCGAACAGTGAAGAACCAAAAAACGGGGCGCCCCCCGCAGGAAGCGCCCCGTCGTGATCAAGCCGGCAGGAGGGCTCAGCGCTCGCGCAGGATCTGCAGCATCCGCTTGAGCGGCTCGGCGGCGCCCCACAGCAGCTGGTCGCCGACGCTGAAGGCGGAGAGGTACTCACCGCCCATGACCAGCTTGCGCAGCCGGCCCACCGGCACGGTCAGGGTGCCGGTGGCGGCCGCCGGCGTCAGACCGGCGATGGTGGCGTCCTTATCGTTGGGGATCACCTTGACCCAGTCGTTGTGCTTGGCCAGACGATCCTCGATCTCGTCGATCGGTACGTCACGCTTGAGCTTGATGGTGAAGGCCTGGCTGTGGGAGCGCATGGCGCCGATGCGCACGCAGAGGCCGTCGATGGGAATCGGGTTGTCCTGCAGGCCGAGGATCTTGTTGGTCTCGACGCTGCCCTTCCACTCCTCCTTGCTCTGGCCGTTGTCGCGCTTGACGTCGATCCAGGGCAGCAGGCTGCCGGCCAGCGGCGCACCGAAGTTGTCGGTGGGAAAGTCGCCCGAACGCATGGCCGCGGTGACCTGACGGTCGATGTCGAGGATCGCGCTTGCCGGGTCGGCCAGCTCGGCGGCGGCGCTGTCGCGCAGCGCGCCCATCTGGTTGAGCAGCTCGCGCATGTGCTTGGCGCCGGAGCCGGAGGCGGCCTGATAGGTCATGGAGGTCATCCACTCGATCAGGTCGGCCTCGAACAGGCCGCCCAGCCCCATCAGCATCAGGCTGACGGTGCAGTTGCCGCCGACGAAGGTCTTGCCGCCGCGGGCCAGCTGCTCATCGATGACATGACGGTTGACCGGGTCGAGGATGATGGTCGCCTCGTCCTCCATGCGCAGAGTGCTGGCGGCGTCGATCCAGTAGCCTTTCCAGCCGCTGCCACGCAGGTCACCGTAGACCTCCTTGGTGTAGTCGCCGCCCTGGCAGGTGATCACCACGTCCAGCGCCTTGAGGGCCGCGAGGTCGAAGGCGTCCTTCAGCGGAGGCACATCGACGCCGATGTCCGGGCCGGGCTTGCCGACCTGGGAGGTGGTAAAGAAGACCGGCTCGATGCCATTGAAATCCCCGTCTTCCACCATGCGCTGCATGAGCACCGAGCCCACCATGCCGCGCCAGCCGACGAAACCGACTTTCAACATGTGAAGTCCTCCAGTAATCGAGTGTGGGACACATTATACAGGAAGCCGGAAGGGATCGCAGGCTCACCCCCGGGCAGGACTAGTGCCGATGGACAGACCGCTCGGGGCTGATCTGGCGGCAAGCCTGCGAGGAGGCGTTGTGAATACCTCCATGTACCGACGCCATCCATGGCGTCGGACCTCCTCTTCGGCTTGCCCCCAGCGCCCCTCGCTCTGCAACATGCGATACCCCTTGAGCCTATTGGGCCTCGAACGCCGCCAGCACGGCGTCGCCCATCTCGGTAGTGGAGACGGTGCGGGTGCCCACCGAGGCAATATCCGCGGTTCTCAGCCCCTCGTCCAGCACCTTGCCCACCGCGGCCTCGATGCGCTCGGCGAGTGCCGGCTCGTCCAGGGAGTAGCGCAGCATCATCGCCACCGACAGGATGGTCGCCAGCGGGTTGGCGACATTCTGGCCGGCGATGTCGGGCGCACTGCCGTGACACGGCTCGTACATGCCCTGACCGCTCTCGTTGAGCGACGCCGAGGGCAGCATGCCGATGGACCCGGTGAGCATCGCCGCGGCGTCCGACAGGATGTCGCCGAACATGTTGCCGGTGACCATGACGTCGAACTGCTTGGGCGCCCGCACCAGCTGCATGGCGGCGTTGTCGACGTACATGTGGGACAGCTCGACGTCCGGGTACTCCGGCGCCAGCCGCTCCATCACCTCGCGCCACAGGATGGTGACCTCGAGCACGTTGGCCTTGTCGACGCTGCACAGCTTCTTGCTACGCTTCTGGGCCATTTCGAAGGCGACCCGGCCGATGCGCTCGATCTCGCTCTCGGAATAGACGTAGGTGTTGAAGCCGACCCGCTCGCCGTCGCGCTCCTCGATGCCGCGCGGCTGACCGAAGTAGATGCCGCCGGTGAGCTCGCGCACGATCATGATGTCGAGCCCTGCAACCAGCTCGGGCTTTAGGCTCGAGGCAGACGCCAGCTGCGGATAGGTGATGGCCGGGCGCAGATTGCCGAACAGGCCGAGGTTCTTGCGCAGGCCGAGCAGGCCCTTCTCGGGACGCTTGGCGAGGTCCTCGAGCTTGTCCCACTTGGGGCCACCCACGGCACCGAGCAGGATGGCGTCGGCGGCCCTGGCCTTCTCCAGCGTTATCGCCGGCAGCGGCTCACCATGGGCGTCGTAGGCGGCTCCGCCGACCAGGGCCTCTTCCACCGCGACGTCGAGGCCACGGGCCTGGCAGGCGGCCAGCACGCGACTGGCCTGGGCAGTGATCTCGGGGCCGATGCCGTCGCCCGGCAGTACCAGAATCTTGCGTGTCATGTGTTTTTCAATCCTTGTCCTTGCCTTTCTTGAGCGAATGGCGGCGGGCTGTACGGCGACAGACCTGCAAGGAGGCGCTGTGAACCCATCCCTGGGCGCTACCGATGCCATCCATGGCATCGGACCTCCTCTTCGGTCTGTCCCCTACGCCCTTCAATTCTCGGTTGGTCAATCCGTTCCCGGATCAGCCCCGCGTCTCCGGCGGATGCAACTTGAGTGTGTCAAGCCCGAGCGGTATCGCGGAACAACCAGGGGCGAGCCTGTCGGTGCTTCTCCTCGAAGGCGCGAATCGCCTCCTCGTCCTGCAGGGTCAGGCCGATGTCGTCGAGCCCCTCGAGCAGGCAGTGCTTGCGGAAGGCATCGACCTCGAACTCGAGGATCTCGCCGGCGGGCGTGATGACCCGCTGGTTCTCGAGGTCCACCTCGAGCCGATAGCCCTCGCTGGCCTCCACCTCGCGGAACAACCGGTCGACCGTTTCCTCCGGAAGGGCGATCAGCAGGATGCCGTTCTTGAAGGCGTTGTTGTAGAAGATGTCGGCGAAGCTCGGGGCGATCACCACCCGGAAGCCGAAGTCCTCCAGCGCCCAGGGCGCGTGCTCCCGCGAGCTGCCGCAGCCGAAGTTGCGCCGGGTCAGCAGCACGCTCGCCCCCTGATAGCGCGGCTGGTTGAGCACGAAGTCCGGGTTGAGCGGGCGCTGCGCGCAGTCCTGGCCGGGGTAGCCCTCGTCGAGATAGCGCAGCTCATCGAACAGGTTGACGCCGAAGCCGGTACGCTTGATCGACTTCAGGAACTGCTTGGGGATGATCAGGTCGGTGTCGACGTTGGCGCGGTCGAGCGGTGCGACGAGGCCTTCGAGGCGTTCGAACTTCTGCATGGCTCAGGCCTCCTGAACGGACGGTTGAGAGTCTTCGATGCTGCGGACATCGACGAAATGGCCGGCGATGGCCGCCGCCGCGGCCATCGCCGGGCTGACCAGGTGGGTGCGCCCCCCATAGCCCTGGCGCCCCTCGAAGTTGCGGTTCGAGGTGGAGGCGCAGTGCTCGCCCGCCCCGAGCTTGTCGGCGTTCATCGCCAGGCACATGGAGCAGCCCGGCTCGCGCCATTCGAAGCCCGCTTCGACGAAGACCCTGTCGAGCCCTTCGGCCTCGGCCTGGCGCTTCACCAGGCCGGAGCCCGGCACCACCATGGCGAGCTTGATGGAGTCGGCGACCTTCTTGCCACGGGCGACCTTCGCCGCCTCGCGCAGATCCTCGATGCGCGAGTTGGTGCAGGAGCCGATAAACACCTTGTCGAGCCTGATGTCGGTGATCTTCTGCTTCGGTGCCAGCCCCATGTACTCCAGGGCGCGGGTGTAGCCGCGCCGCACGGTCTCGTCCGCCTGGCTCGCCGGGTCGGGCACCTCACCGGAGATACCGGTGACCATCTCGGGACTGGTGCCCCAGCTGACCTGTGGCTCGATCTCGCCGGCGTCGAGCGTCACCACCTTGTCGAAGGCGGCGTCGTCATCGGACACCAGCTGGCGCCAGTCGGCAACGGCCGCCTTCCACTGCTCGCCGGTCGGGGCGAAGGGGCGCTCGGCGAGGTAGTCGATGGTGGTGTCGTCGACGGCGATCAGGCCAACCCGGGCACCGGCCTCGATGGCCATGTTGCACACCGTCATGCGCCCCTCCATGGAGAGATCGCGGATCGCGCTGCCGGCGAACTCGATGGCATAGCCGGTGCCGCCGGCGGTGCCGATCCGGCCGATGACCGCGAGCACGATGTCCTTGGCGGTGACGCCGAGGCCGAGCTTGCCCTCGACGCGCACCTGCATGTTCTTCATCTTCTGCGCCAACAGGCACTGGGTGGCCAGCACATGCTCGACCTCGGAGGTGCCGATACCATGAGCGAGCGCGGCGAAGGCGCCGTGGGTGGCGGTATGCGAATCGCCACACACCACGGTCATGCCCGGCAGGGTCGCGCCCTGCTCCGGGCCGACCACATGCACGATCCCCTGGCGCGGGTCGTTGATGCGGAACTCCTCGATGCCGAACTCGACACAGTTGTCGTCCAGGGTCTGCACCTGGATCAACGACACTGGGTCCTTGATCCCGGCATTGCCTTCGGCGCGCTCGATCACGGTGGTCGGCACGTTGTGGTCCGGGGTCGCCAGATTGGCGTCGAGCCGCCACGGCTTGCGGCTGGCCAGGCGCAGGCCCTCGAAGGCCTGGGGCGAGGTCACCTCGTGGAGCAGCTGACGGTCGATGTAGATCAGCGCTGTACCGTCGTCGCGCTCCTTGACGAGGTGCTGCGACCACAGCTTGTCGTAGAGTGTCTGGCCTGCCATATCGTTCTCCCGGGCCTTCGCGGCCCTCTTAGCTGAATCCGGTCGTGTGCTGCCTTTCGCGGCTCTTCCGTCTGCGGCTCTTCCGTCGACAGGGCGTCGCGGAGGCGCTGTGAACCCCTCCCTGGGCGCTACATTCTTCATCCATGAAGAATGACCTCCGCTTCTCCCTGTCCCCGGCGCCGCTCGGCCTTGGCCCGCGGGTCCCTATGGGGTCAGACCCCGGCGGTGTCGTGTTCGCTCGAAACCTGCATCATGGCAGGCTTCGTGACTCGGCTGGGGTCTGACCCCATAGGGGCAGCCTCGGCGCTATGCATGCAGTGTCCTGCGACTCGTCCATAAAAGCAATTCATGTTATTTATTGATTGGATTCCATCCTGGAATCTGAGCACAGTGCCGGAGCCGAACCATGGATACCCAGAGCCTTCAGGCCTTTCTCGCCGTGGCCGATAGCGGCAGCTTCTCCCGCGCCGCCGAACAGCTGCACCTTACCCAACCGGCGGTGAGCAAGCGCATCGCCGTGCTCGAGGGCCAGATCGATGCCCGGCTGTTCGACCGCATCGGCCGGCGCGTCACCCTCACCGAGGCCGGGCGGACACTGCTGCCCCGAGCCAGGCAGATCCTGGTGATGGTGGACGACAGCCGCCGGGCCCTGGGCAATCTCACCGGCGACGTGGGCGGCAGCCTGACGCTCGCCACCAGCCACCATATCGGGTTGCACCGCCTGCCACCGCTGCTCAAGGCCTACACCGGCCGCCATCCCGGGGTACGCCTGGACCTGCACTTCCTGGATTCCGAGCAGGCCTATCAGGGGGTACTCGATGGCGAATTGGAGATCGCCGTGGTGACCCTCGCCCCCCACCCCGACGAACGCCTCGAGGTGGTGCCGATATGGATCGATCGGCTCCGCTTCGTCTGTGCGCCCGACCACCCCCTGGTCGGCCGTGGGCGCCTGACGCTGGGCGAGCTCTGCGAGTTCGACGCGGTGCTGCCCGGCCCGCTGACCTTCACCCGCACCCTGATCGAGGCACGCTTCGCGGCTGCCGGCCTGACCCTGCCCGTGGCCCTTTCCACCAACTACCTGGAGACCCTGCGGATGATGAGCGCCATCGGCCTGGGATGGAGCCTGCTGCCCGAGGGTCTGGTGACCCGCGAACTCCGGGTGCTGAAGGTCGACCACCCCCCGATCCATCGCCCCCTGGGCTATTTGGTGCACCGGAGCCGCACCCTCTCCAACGCGGCCCAGGCCATGATCGACGAGCTGGAGGCGGCCCGAGAAGCGGGCGCGAGGGAGTGGCGGGAGCCCCGCTCAATTGTTTAGTCTGCTCAGGATATCCTCCGGAGCCCTGCCAACGTGACCGACAGCGCCACCCACGCCCCCTCGCCCCGCCATGCGCTCGCCGGCGGCCTCATCCTCGCCGGTCTGGCGCTGCAAGTGCTGCGTTTCGCCGGGGCACCGGTCATTCCCCAACTGGTAAGCTACGGGTTCTGGCTGGCGGTGCTGCTGCTGTGGCCCGACCTGCCGCGGCGCACACGCCGCCAGTCCGGAGTCCTGGGGGGCATCGGGCTGGGGCTGCTGCTCGCGGCCCGGTGGCACCATGGCGTCGAGGTCGCCTGGCCGCGCATGCTCGACGGCAACAGCTATGTGGTCGCGATGCTGGTGGGGGTGAGCTTCATCGGGCTGATCGGCAACCGTCGCGGCGACGCCCGCCCCCTGGGGCACCCGGTGACCGGCCGGCGCGGGATCGCCGGCACCTGGCTGGGGGTGCACCTGCTCGGGGCGATCCTCAATCTCTCCACGGTGTTCATGATCGGCGACCGGCTGCAGCGCAACGGCCCGCTGACCACCCCGCAGCTGCTGGCGCTGAATCGCGGGCTGTCGAGTGCCGCGCTCTGGTCGCCGTTCTTCGCCTCCATGGGGGTGGTGATGACCCTGGCCCCCGAGATGCGCTTCACGACCGTGATCGCCTTCGGCCTCCCCCTGGCGCTGTGCGCCGGTCTGCTCAGCCTGCTGGACCTGTCGCGCCGCTTCGATCTCGCCGACACCGCGGGCTTCTCGCTGTCGACGTCGAGCCTGCTGATGCCGGTGTCGATGGCCGCCCTGGCGATGCTGTTTTATTACGGGCTGACGCCGAGGCTCAGCATCGTCAGCATCATCACCTTCCTGCTGCCCGCCGTGGCGCTCGCCTCCAACCTGCCCCAGGGGCCGCGCTGGACGCTGCGACGGGTGCGCCGGCATAGCATCGATCGACTGCCGGCGATGCGCGGGGAGATCTCGCTGTTCCTCTGCGCGGGGCTGCTGACCCAGGGCCTCTCGACCTACATCGCCGCCGCCACCGGCAGCGAGTGGACGCTCTTCGCCCGCTTCGGCCCCCTCGAGGCGATGGCGAGCTTCCTGGCCATCGTGACCAGTGCCGTCGCCGGCCTGCACCCCATCATCGGCGTCTCGGTGCTGGCCTCGGTGCTCGACCTCGACGCCGGTCGCCAGACCCTGTTCGCCTTTGTCGCCCTGGCCTCCTGGGCGGTGGGCACCAGCGTCGGGCCGCTGTCGGGCATCAACCTCTCCCTGCAGGGGCGCTATGGCGTCAGCGGCTCGCGGATGATGCGCCAGAACCTGGGCTATGCCGCCGCCATGACCGTCCTGGTGGTCGTTGCGATCCTGGGGCTGGACGCCTGGCTGTAGAAGGCCTGCCGGCGACGTCTCGCTACGCTCCGTCCCGCGGCGCGCGCGCGAAGTAGCGATGCCCGCACTGGTGGCAGGGCTCGATGCGCGCCACCCCCTCCAGCGTGACCTCGGCGCCGCAGTGCACGCAGGCCATGCGCCCGGGAGCGGCCATCTCGCCCTCGCAATAGTCGGCACGTGCGGCCTCCAGGTCCTCCTCGAACTGCTCACGCTCGATCTTGCTGCGATCGGCGATGGAGAACAGCGAGTCCACCACCTTGCGCGACAGCATCGAAAGATCGATCCCCAGCCAGGTCGCCACGCTCTCGCCGCCGGCCCCGAGGTAGCGGCGCATCTCCTTGAGGTCGCGCTCGACCCAGGCCCTCAGCAGCGACAGCTCATCCTTGGTGAATTCCTCCAGCTCGGCCTCGAACTCCACCGCATCGTCGAGCTCCTGCTGCAGGTTCTCCCAGGTCAGCTCGTGGGCGCCTTCCTTGAGGCGAGCCAGCATGCGCTCGTAGCCCTCGCGCAGACGGCGGTCGTGACGGGGATCCTTCTGCTCGCTCATGATCTGCTCCTTCCGTATCTCGAGGCAATGAGCCCGGGCATAGCCGGGCCCTGCCGTGCTGGGGTATCCTTGCCTACCATTTAGACGACATCCTGCCGGCAGTTCAATGCATTGACGCATCCTGGCGCCGAGTTCATGACACCGGACACCCCCATTGACCCGCGCAACGCCGCGAGCGGTGCGCCCGACTTGCAAGGTACCCGTAGACAGCGATGGACGCACAGTACAAGCCCTTCGAGATCGAACGCGACGCCCAGCAGTTCTGGGACCGGAACCAGTGCTTCAAGGCGGTGGAAGATGCCAGCCGCGAGAAGTTCTACTGCCTGTCGATGTTCCCTTACCCCAGCGGCAAGCTGCACATGGGGCATGTGCGCAACTACACCATCGGCGACGTGGTCTCGCGCTTCCAGCGCATGAAGGGTCGCAACGTCATGCAACCCATGGGCTGGGACGCCTTCGGCATGCCGGCCGAGAACGCCGCGATCCAGAACCGCGTGCCGCCGGCCAAGTGGACCTACGACAACATCGACTACATGCGCCGCCAGCTCAAGGCGCTGGGCTTCGCCTACGACTGGAGCCGCGAGTTCGCCACCTGCGACAGCGACTACTACCGCTGGGAGCAGTGGTTCTTCACCAAGCTGGTCGACAAGGGGCTGGTCTACAAGAAGATGTCCACCGTCAACTGGGACCCGGTGGACCAGACGGTACTGGCCAACGAGCAGGTGATCGACGGTCGCGGCTGGCGCTCCGGCGCGCTGGTCGAGCGCAAGGAGATCCCGCTGTGGTTCCTCAAGATCACCGATTACGCCGAGGAACTGCTGGCCGACCTCGACAAGGTCGAGTGGCCCGAGCAGGTCAAGACCATGCAGCGCAACTGGATCGGCAAGTCCAGGGGCGTGGAGATGGACTTCGCGATCGCCGACCATAACGGCGAGGCCTTCGAGCCGCTGCGCATCTACACCACGCGCCCGGACACCCTCATGGGGGTAACCTACATGGCCGTGGCCGCCGGCCACCCGCTGGCGAAGGCGGCCGCCGAGGGCAACGCCGAGCTCACGGCCTTTCTCGAGGAGTGCAACCGGGTCGGCACCTCCGAGGCCGAGCTCGCGGTGATGGAGAAGAAGGGCCTGGATACCGGCTATCAGGCCATCCACCCCCTCAGCGGACGTCGGGTGCCGGTTTACGTCGCCAACTTCGTGCTCATGGAATACGGCACCGGGGCAGTGATGGCGGTGCCCGGTCATGATCAGCGCGACTGGGAATTCGCCACCCGATACGGCCTGCCGATCGAGGCGGTGATCGCCGACGAGCGGGGCCAGGCCCCGAATCTCTCCGAGGGCGCTTATGTCGAGTACGGCCCCCTGATCAACTCCGGCGAATTCGACGGTCTCGACTTCCAGGCGGCCTTCGACGCCATCGCCGCGCGTCTCGAGCAGCAGGGCCACGGCGAGGTCAAGACCAACTTCCGCCTGCGCGACTGGGGCGTGGCCCGCCAGCGCTACTGGGGTGCGCCGATCCCAGTCAAGTACGGCCCCGAGGGGCAGACCGTGCCGCTCGGCGACGACGAACTGCCGGTGGCGCTGCCGATGGAGGTCACCGTCGATGCCTCCGGCTCGCCGCTGAAGAAGATGCCCGAGTTCTCCGACCTCGGCGACGGCTGGGTGCGCGAGACCGACACCTTCGATACCTTCATGGAGTCGTCCTGGTACTACGCACGCTTCGCCTGCGCCGACAACCAGGAGGCGATGCTCGACGAGCGCGCCGATTACTGGCTGCCGGTGGACCTCTACATCGGCGGCATCGAGCACGCCATCCTGCACCTGCTCTACGCGCGCTTCTTCCACAAGCTGATGCGCGACTTCGGCCTGGTCAACTCCGACGAGCCCTTCCAGCAACTGCTGACCCAGGGCATGGTGATCGCCGAGACCTTCTACCGCCCCACCGCCAATGGCGGCAAGGAGTGGTTCAACCCGGCCGACGTCGAGGTCAAGCGCGACGACAAGGGGCGCCCGATCAGCGCGGTGCTGATCGGCGACGGCCAGCCGGTGGAGATGGGCGGCATAGAGAAGATGTCCAAGTCGAAGAACAACGGGGTCGATCCGCAGGCGATGATCGACCGCTTCGGCGCCGACACCGTACGCCTGTTCATGATGTTCGCCGCTCCACCGGAGCAGTCTCTGGAGTGGTCCGACTCCGGTGTCGAGGGTGCCCACCGTTTCCTCAAGCGCCTGTGGCGCCTTGTCTTTGAACACCTCGAGGCCGGGACACCCGGCGAACTGGATGTCGGCGCCCTGAACGACGCCCAGCGCGAGCTGCGGCGCAAGACCCACGAGACGATCAGGAAGGCGAGCGACGACATCGGCCGGCGCACCACCTTCAATACCGCCATCGCCGCGGTGATGGAGCTCAGCAACGCCCTCGCCCGCTTCGACGATACCAGCCCGCTGGGCCTGGCCGTGGCCCGCGAGGCCGTCGAGGCCTGCGTCTTGCTGCTGGCACCGATCACCCCCCACGCCTGTCACGCCCTGTGGCTGGCGCTTGGCCATGACGAACCGGCGATCGACGCCGCCTGGCCGACGGTCGACGAGTCGGCGCTGGCCCGCGACAGCATCGAACTAGTGGTGCAGGTCAACGGCAAGCTGCGCGCGCGCATCGAGGCAGCTACGGATGCCGACAAGGCGACCCTCGAGGCCCAGGCGCTCGCCGCCGAGAATGTCCAGCGCCACACCGAGGGCAAGACGATCCGCAAGGTGATCGTGGTGCCCGGCAAGCTGGTCAATATCGTCGTCGGCTGACACCCATCACGGCACGGAGAGTTCGCATGCAGCGCCGTACCTTCCTGCACCTCGGCCTGGCCGCCGGCGCCTCACTGGCACTGGCCGGCTGTGGCTTTCGCCTGCGCGGCCTGGCCAATGACGAGGCGGTACTCCCCGAGCTGGCCCTCGCCGGCCCCGACAGCGACCTCGCACGCCTCACGGCCGAGCGGCTCGAGTCCGCCGGCACACGGCTCCACGCCGACGCCCCTCTCGTCCTCAACCTGCCCGGCGAGGACTTCCGTGAGCGGCGCCTCAGCGTCCTCGACACCGGCCCGCGGGAGGTCGAGATGCTGCTCGCGGTGCCCTTCTCGGTGCAACGGCGCGCCGACGGCGCCTACCTGCTCGACCAGCAGCGTATCGAGGTCTCCACTCGCTTCACGGTAAGCGACGACAACCTGCTGGCCCAGGACGACATCCGCGAGGAGACGCGCGAACAGCTGCGCCAGCAAGCCGTCAGACGCCTGCTCGACCGGTTGCGGAGCCTGCCCGACGCATGAAGGTGCCCTCGTGAAGATCTACGCCGACAAGCTCGCCGAAGCGCTGACCAAGAAGCTGCCACCGGTGGTGATCGTCGCCGGCGACGAGCCCCTGCAGCACATGGAGGCGTGCGACGCCGTTCGGCAGGCGGCCCGGCAGGCGGGCATCGAGGAGCGGGAGATCCTGCACGTGGAGGCCAACTTCGCCTGGGGCCGGCTGCGGGAGGCCTCGGCCAGCCTGTCGCTGTTCGCCTCGCGCAAGCTGATCGAGCTGCGCCTGGCCGGCAGCAACCTGGGCCAGGAAGGCAGCAAGGCATTGAAGGAGTACGCCGACGAGCTCAAGGGCAGCGACAACGTGCTGTTGATCGCCATGGGCAAGCTCGACTTCCGCCAGCAGAAGAGCGCCTGGTTCCAGGCCCTCGACAAGGCCGGCCTGTTCGTGCCGGTGTGGCCGGTGGACGCCTCGCGGCTGGGCTTCTGGCTGCGCGACCGGGCCGAACGCCATGGCCTCACCCTCGAGCTGGACGCCGCCCGCCTGCTCGGGGAGCGTACCGAGGGCAACCTCCTGGCCGCCGACCAGGAGCTGCAGAAGCTGGCACTGCTGGTCCCGCCCGGCAAGCGCATCTCGCCCCGCGAGATCGCCGGCGCGGTAGAGGACAGCGCCCGCTACGACGTCTTCACCCTGGCCGATGCCTGCCTCAAGGGAGAGCGAGCGAGGGTCTCGCGCATCATGGCCGGTCTGCGCGGCGAGGGCGTCGAGGCCCCCATCGTGCTCTGGGCCCTGACCCGCGAACTGCGCACCCTGCTCTCCCTGCACCAGCACCTGGACCAGGGGCAGAGCTTCGAGCACGCCTGCAAGTCGCAGAAGCCGGCGATCTTCGACAAGCGCCGCCCCGCCTACCAGCAGGCCCTGGCCCGCCTGCCCGTGAAACGTCTGCACAAGCTGCTGCTGTTCGCCCAGCGCCTCGATCTCGCCATCAAGGGCGCCTCGCCACTGCCGGTGCAGGATGGCCTTCACGACCTCGCCCTGACCCTCGCCGGTGGACGCGGGCTGCTCGCCGAGTTGCCCTCGTCCTACCGGATCGCCTGACGATTCGAACGACGGGATCGTACCACTCTCGCCACAAGCGCCTGCCGTTGATGCCAAGGGCATGAAACTTCAGGCCATTTTTGCCTATACTGGTAGCGCATCGCTGCAAGCACGTCTCGACCGCTGCCTCGCCTGGACGCGACGCGTGGATCATCAAGGAGCCGGAAGCCAAACCCAAGAAGAAGGAACACCACGATGATGAAGAAGATCTGCCGTTACCTCAGCCCCCTGCTCATCGCCGCCCTGGTGCTGGGCAGCCTCCCCGTTGCCGCGGCCCCTCACGCCACGCCGGGCAGCGACCTGATCACCACCCAGGCGGCCCTGACCGCCGAGCGAGCCCAGACCGACCGCGAGCGGATCCACGAGATCCTCGCCCGCGAGGACGTCCAGCAACAGCTCGCCGCCCAGGGCGTGGATCTCGCGGAAGTGGAAGCGCGCGTCGCCGCCCTCTCCGACGAGGAGGCCGCCCAGATGGCCGAACAGCTCGACCAGCTGCCCGCCGGCGCCAGTGTCGTCGGTGCATTGGTGCTGATATTCCTCGTGCTGCTGGTCACCGATATCCTCGGCCTGACCAACGTCTTCCCCTTCACGCGCTGACCGGGGAATCGCATGACACCACGCCGTTCACGGCAGCACTCGCGTGACGCCATATGGAACGCCCGCCCCGCGGGCGTTCTCATGCTCATGCTGCTGATCGTCATGATTGCCGGCTGTGCCGCCACTCCCCGGCTGGCCGACACCACCCGGGAACGCCTGCCCCGCCAGGCGTTGATCGACGACGTACCCTTTCATGCCCAGCGCGACTACCAGTGTGGCCCCGCCTCCCTGGCCATGGCGCTCAACGCCGAGGGCGTGGACGTGGATGTCGACACCCTGATTCCCCAGGTCTTCCTGCCCGGCCGGGAAGGCAGCGTCCAGCCGGAGATGCTCGCCACGGCGCGTCGCCATGGCCGCATCCCCTTCGTCATCGACAACCGCCTCGATGCGCTCCTGACCGAGGTCGACGCCGGTCACCCGGTCGTGGTGATGCAGAACCTCGCCCTGCCCGTCTGGCCGATGTGGCACTATGCGGTGGCCATCGGCTACGACCTCGACGCCGGCGAGCTGATCCTGCACAGTGGCGAGGAGCCCGAGCGGATCGAATCCTTCCGCCGCTTCGATGCCACCTGGGCGCGCAGTGACCGCTGGGCCTTCGTCGCCCTGCCGCCCGGCGAGCTCCCCGAGGGAATCGCCGAGTACCGTGCCCTGGAGGCGATCTCCGCCTTCGAGCGGGTCCAGGGCGCAAAGACCACTCTGCCCGCCTGGGAGGCGCTGGTCGCGCGCTTCCCCCGGGCCGCCATGGGCCACTTCGCCCTGGGTAACGCCCGGCATGGCGCCGGCGATCCGCAAGGCGCCATCGCGGCCTTCCAGCGAGCCGTGGCGGTCGACCCGGAGCTGGCCGTGGCCTGGCTCAACCTGGGACTGGTCCTGCGTGACCAGGGCGACAACGACGCCGCGCGTCACGCACTGCGCCGCGCCGCCGAGCAGCCCGGCCACTGGCAGCCCCGTGCGCGGGAAGCGCTGGCCGCTCTCGAAGAGGAACCCCTGTCATGAGTTACGATATCGTCCTCAAGCGCATCTACCGCCCCGCCGACCCCGAAGACGGCACCAGGGTACTCGTGGACCGCCTCTGGCCGCGCGGCCAGCGACGCGAGAGCCTGGCACTGACCGACTGGTACCGGGACGCCTCGCCGTCGACGCTGCTGCGCCGTCAGTACCATCAGGGTGAAATCAGTGCTGCCGTCTTCGCCGCCCGCTATCGCGGCGAGTTGCGTGACGACCCTGACTGCCTGCTGCCGCTGATGCGCCACGCGCGGCGCGGACGGCTGACCCTGCTCTCGGCCGCCCGCGAGCTCGACGACTCCCACCTGCCCATCCTGCGCGAGGCGCTGCTTGCCGCTCTGCAGAACGAGGATGCCGAGGATCGACCACCGGCGTCCCCGCCGTGTTACGCCCACCTTCCCCCGGAACCGTCGCCCGACGAGCGCTGAGCCACGGGCTCCTGCCCCCCCACCTCGCGATAGTGATGCGCCTGCCGGCTGAACAGATCGCAGTATATGCCTCGCTGGCGCATCAACTCGTCATGCGTACCCGCCTCGCGAATTTCGCCCCGATCCAGGACATAGATATAATCTGCCATTCGCACGGTCGACAGCCGATGGCTGATGACCAAGGCGGCCCGGTGATCGATTCGTTCACGAAAGTTATCGAACAGTTCGGATTCCGCGCCGGGATCCAGGGCGCTGGTTGGCTCATCGAGAATGATCACGCTGGAACCATGCATGAAGGCCCTCGCGAGGGCGACCTTCTGCCATTGACCGATGCTGAGCTCCTGCCCATCGTCGAACATGCGGGTCAGGGGAGTATCATAATCGTCCTTGAGCATCCGGATGAAGGGATCGGCACCGGCCTTGATCGCGGCGGATTCGACCGCGGGAGTGTCCATGGGTTGGCGAATGTCGCCATAG
Source organism: Halomonas sp. LMYGS-3 (assembly GCF_059509875.1). NCBI lineage: Bacteria > Pseudomonadati > Pseudomonadota > Gammaproteobacteria > Oceanospirillales > Halomonadaceae > Halomonas > Halomonas sp. LMYGS-3. Next base: position 91,261 of record NZ_JCAKFQ010000009.1, read on the forward strand.
CGAATATTTTCCCGCACGGTGGTCGCATAGTGGGCATAATCCTGGAAAATCACGCTGAAAAGGCGGCGGTATTCTTCAAGGTCGTACTCGCGGATGTCCACCCCGTCCAGGGTGATCCGTCCCGCCGTCGGGTCGTACAGGCGGCAGAGCAGCTTAATCAGCGAGGTTTTGCCAGAACCATTGGCACCGACCAGTGCGACGATCTGCCCCGGACGAATACTCAGCTCGATACCGCTCAACACGGGGGCATCGGTATCGGGATAATGGAATCCAACTTGCTCGAAGCGAATCCCTTCACGTGGCGTTACCGGCACCGCCAGGGGGTGATCCGGTTCGCCGATCACCGGCCGGATGTCGAGAAACTCGAACAGAAGGCCGAGGAAAAGGTGATCCTCGTAGAGCTGGGCGAGCTGGTGCACCAGTTCCTGCCCCATCGACTGGGCCCGCTGGAAGATCAGCAGAAACAGCACCAGATCGCCGAGGCTGTTGTGTCCCTCGGCGGTTTGCCAGGCGAGAAACCCCAAGGCGCCGAAGAAAGCCAGGGTGGCAATGCTCGCAACAGCCAGCTCGACCCGGGTCCGCCGCTGGGTGATCCGCATCCGCTCGCGACGAATCCGACCCCGCAGGTCGGAATGCTGGTCACGCAGAAAATTTCCCAGTTGGTTGAGGCGCAACTCCTTGGCATTGATATCGGAAGTCATCAACCAATCCAGATAGTAGGCGCGCCGCTCCATCTGGGTACGCCGGCGCTGCCATTCGTACAGGTGATGGGTGAAATGGATCTTGACCAGCAGGGCCGGCACGATGGCGATCAGCAGCACCGGCAGCATCAACCAATTGATGGTGACCATCAGTACCACGATCGCTACCAGCATCAGGCTGTTCCTGGTCAGCATCATCAGGTTGGAGACCACCTGCACGGGGCGCTGGTTACCGGCCTCGCGGGCTCGCTGCAGCGTATCGAAATAGCGAGGGCTTTCGTAGAAGGCCAGGTCCGCGCGTACCGCACGGGCATGGATCTCCCGGTCGATATGATCAGCCACCAACAGCCCCTGGGCCTCCCTGGCCAGGCCCGCCATCGACCGGGATGCCAGGAATGCCAGCGTGCAACCGCCAGTCAGCGCCACGAACAAGAGCACCCGCCATACCCCGCCCTCGGCCGTTTCACTGGCGAGCATCCCGGTGACCACATCGACTAGTTGCTTGAACAGGTACAGGACGGCCAGCCCGGAGGCTACCTCCAACGCCATCAACGCCGTCCCCAGCAGCGTCCATTTGCGGCTGCTATGCCACAGCATCGGCAGGATGCGGCGCAACGAGAACAGGGGGACGAAGACTCGAGTGATGAGCGTCATGGGAGCCGACAGGAGAGCATCATCATGACCGCCACCGCCCGGTCGTGATCCGTGAATGGAGTTTCTGGAACGGGCACGTCAATCGGTAAAGCCACTGCCACCGTGGCGGCAACGGCCAAAGATGATAGTCGGCATAGGTAGGACGCAACAGCTTGGCCACGTTCTGCACTCGACCATAGAGCCAATGTTCGACGGAGGCCTGCCAGGCGAAGGCAAAATCCGGCGAGGTTCTCGTCCTCCCCATCGCCAGTTCCACCTCCGGCCCACCCTGAAGCGCCATCAGGCATGCACCGAGTATCTCCCTCCCATGCCCGGAGATGGAGGCATTCCAGGGTTCAGGGGCCGCCAGGGCCCGGTGCATCGCCAGGCAAGCTTCGAGGGTCGTCGTGAGGTTGCGCCGTGCGGCAAGGTCGCGACTCGCCGCCAGCGAAAAGCTCGGGTGACGCTGGATCGCATCGAGGTCGACCAGCCAGTGCAGGTGAGACCAGTGGTGCTTGGAATGATGCAGGCAGATGTAGACAAACAGTTCCTCCGTGGACATGACCTGGATCTCGGCATCACCCATCCCGAACGGTTCCGCACCGTCGAGCAATGCCTGTGTCGCATAGATCATTCCGGATTTGTCGATCCGCTGGTGAAGATCGATCGCCACCCCCTCGGGCGACAGGAGCGAGAAGACATGGTGCGCGCCGGCCGCATAGACGAGACCTTCCCGTTTCGAGGTCAGGCCCTTCGGCATGAGCGACACGTACCCCTTGCGCAGAGCTGTCTCGAGCAGCGGAACGATCCGCACAGGCGGTACGAGCAGGTCGATGTCCCGCGAAAACCGCAACGCCGGATCGTCATAGTAGCGTGCCGCCAGGCTGGGACCCTTGAAGAAAACGTGGGGGATCTCCAGGGGGAGCAGCAGCTCATCCCGAAGGCGGCGCTGAGCGGCCACCACCCAGAGGTTGAGCTGGACCACGGCCAGGCTCCACTGCCTTATGGCGTCCAGTTGTGTCGACGACAGGTTATCGGGCGCAAGCCTCCGCAGATGCCGATAGACCAGCGGGAGCACGAACCGTTGATTGGCCTCTCGTGCCAACCGGGACCAGTCATCGACCCGAGCGCATAGTGCCAGGGCAGCCGCTTGCTGCTCCTCCGTGAGCTCGAGACGTGCAAGCAGCAGCAACAGCTGCAGCGTGGAGTCCAGGGAAGAAAGAGTAGTTCGTGCGGGCATGATGGGACCTTCCCCGATCGCTGACACTCTCCCGGATGGCCGATCCGGCGCCTGGAGCAGCGCCTGGCCGACCGTTTCTGTTACATCATGTTAGTCAACTTGGTCCGGCGCCACCATGGCGATCGTCGGCAACGAAGACGTAAGTCGCTGGACAACCCGTTGGCCGTGACTCTACAGTCGGCGTGAAAGCATGGTCGGAGTCCGCCTGGCTCAGGCAGAATTTCCAGTCGGCGGCTTCGGTCCGTTTACTTCTCACCAGGGGGTCGAGAGGCCGTGAAACGACTTCGCAGGTTCCTCCTGGCTCCCCTGCCCCGCCAATGCATGCTGGCGGAAGCCGCCATGCAGCTGCTGTTGGCGTGGCTGATGGTCAGACTCGTCCCGTTTCGCTGGTGGTCACCCTGGCTGGGTGACTCCACCTCGGGGGAGACGGATCCCCAGGACGCCGTCGATGACCAACGAGCGCGCGATGTCAGCTGGGCCGTCATGGCAATCAATCGAGCGGTCGGTGGCCGGCACACCTGTCTGATGCTGGCCGTGGCGGCACAGCAGATGCTCAACCGCCGGCATATCTCCAGCAGCCTCGTCCTCGGAACCTTCACCGAGTACGGCGAGGGTCAACGTCCGGCCATGGCGGCACATGCCTGGCTACGGGTCGGCAGACACGTCGTACTGGGCCAACATGATGGCCGTTACGCGCCCGTTGCGAGCTTCGTACGAACCTATCGGCACCGGGACGCGGAGTGATCGTGACAGCCGCTCGGCAGCGAGCGAAGGCTTAGATCCTTGGCACGGGAGACTGAGTAGAATCAGCGACCTTGCTCCGAGGTCCGCCGGATCGGCTGGGCTAGAATGCACAAGGCATCACGGCAAGCTGTCCTCCATCCAGAGGGTGCAGCAGGTGATCGCAGACAACCGCCACCGCTCGATAACAGGACTTTCCCCATGAACATGCAGAATCAGATACGGCGCAGGGAAGATCCGCTGACATCACACCTCGGCGACGATCTGGTCATCTTCAGCGCCAGGAATGGCAAGTACTACGGGACCCAGGACGCCGGCACCTTCATCTGGTGCCTCCTCGAGCGCGACTCGACCGTGCTCGACGTGTGCGAAGGGCTGATGCAGACCTTCGACGTGGATCGGAGCACCTGCGAGCGGGACGTCATCGCGTTTCTCGAGCAGCTGGAACAGGAAGGCCTCATCACCGTTCATTGACCCTGCCACATAGCGAACGTGGCGCCCTCGGGCGCCATGTTCACACGTCACGGGTCCTTCCTAGAACACCCGATTCAGCCCGTTCTGGGCGGCGACTCGGTAGGCCTCGGCCATGGTGGGGTAGTTGAAGGTGGTGTTGACGAAGTACTTGAGGGTATTCGCCTCGCCCTGCTGCTGCATGATCGCCTGGCCGATGTGGACGATCTCCGAGGCCTGGTCGCCGAAGCAGTGGATGCCGTAGATCTCCAGGCTGTCCTGGTCGAAGAGGATCTTCAGCATGCCCACGGTGTCGCCGGTGATCTGGGCCCGCGCGGTGTCCTTGAAGAAGGCCTGGGCCACCTCGTAGGGCACCTTCGCCTCGGTGAGCTCGCGCTCGTTGCGGCCGAAGGAGCTGATCTCGGGGATGGTGTAGATGCCGGTGGGCACCTCGGTGACGTAGCGGAAGTCGTCATCCACCATCTCGCTGGAGGCGTTGAGCCCCTGGTCGTAGGCGGCGCTGGCCAGGCTCGGCCAGCCAATCACGTCGCCGGCGGCATAGATGTGGGGGATGGCGGTACGGTAGTGCTCGTCGACCGAGAGCTGACCGCGGCCATTGGCCTCCAGGCCGATGTTCTCGAGCCCCAGTTGGTCGGTATTGCCGGTACGGCCGTTGGCCCACAGGAAGGCGTCGGCGCGCAGCCGCTTGCCCGACTTGAGGTGCACGGTGACACCGGACTCGTCGCCCTCGACCCGTTCGTACTCCTCGTGGTGGCGGATCAGCACCCCGTGCTTGCGCAGGTGGTAGGAGAGCGCATCGGAGATCTCGTCGTCGAGAAAGGAGAGCAGGCTGTCGCGGTTGTTGATCAGGTCGACCTTGACGCCGAGCCCCGAGAAGATCGAGGCGTATTCGCAGCCGATCACGCCGGCCCCGAAGATGATCAGGGTGCGTGGCGTATGATTCAGGCTGAGAATGGTATCGGAGCAGTAGATGCGCGGATGGCGGAAGTCGATGTCCGCCGGGCGATAGGGTCGCGACCCGGTGGCGATGATGACCTTCCGGGCGACCAGCTCCTCCAGCCCCTCGTGGTCGTCGCGCACCAGCAGGGTGTGCTCGTCCTTGAAGCGCGCGATGCCACTGAACAGGTCGATACGGTTGCGCGCATAGAAGTTGGTACGCATCGCCACCTGCTGATCGATGGTGACCCGGGAACGCTCCATGACCCGGGGAAAGGAGAACCAGCGCGGCTCGCCGATGTCGCGGAACATGCGGTTGGTATTGAACTGCATGATCTGCTTGACCTGGTGGCGCAACGCCTTGGACGGGATGGTCCCCCAGTGTGTGCAATTGCCGCCCACGGTCGGCTGCTTCTCGACCACCGCCACCCGCTTGCCGTGCTTGGCGGCATTGATCGCGGCGCTTTCTCCCGCGGGCCCGGTTCCGATCACCACCACGTCGTAATTGTGGACTGCCATTGGCTGTTCGATCTCCTTGTTCCCTTGATAGCCGTAAGCCGTAAGCCATAAGCCGTAAGCCGTAAGCCGTAAGCCGGGATGCTGCCACCGAGCTAGCCAGCAACAAAGGTGTTGCTTATCGCTTACAGCTCCGGGCGAAGCCCGGTCAGCGCTTGGTGGCGTCGTAGCCGAGGTCGGCGCCGCGGCTCTCGTCGCTGCGCCGGCGGGCACTGCCCTGGCGCTTGCGGTTCTCCTCCTCGCACACCTCGTCCTTGCCGCCGCAGACCTCACAGCCCTCCTTGAGACCGAGCCGGTTGAGGCCACCGCAGGAGCCGGCGATCGGCTTGCGCCCCAGGATCACGCCGATCGCCATGGCCGCCACGATCAGCAGCATGAAACCCAGAACGATAAGCCAGGTGGTCATTCTTGCCCTCCCCTCGGCGACTCCTCGAGGTACGCCTCGAGCGCCGAACCATGATGAATTTCAATACCTTGTGATGTTAAGACAACGATGCGGACCGCACGATCCGCGGCCAGCGTCACCGCCTCGGGCCCAGCCGCCATCAGCTCGCGGGCCTGTCGGTCGGCCTCGAGGGCGGAAGGCGCCGCCACGCTGATCGCCAGCAGCCGACTGGTCGCGACGGGGTCGCCAGCCTCGCCGGCTTCCCCGGAGTCGAGATGAACCAGGGCGACATCGTCGAGCCGTAGCGAGAGCGGCGCCTTTCCCGGCAGACCGGGCCGGTCGAGGGCCAGCCGCCAGGGTTGCCCACCCGCCTGGCCACGTGCACGCACCACCCCACCCAGCTCCAGCATGGCATGCTCGACGCCGAAGCGGCCGAGCAACGCATCGAGCCGATCGATGGCCAGCGCCCAGGTCATCTGCAGCAGCGAATTCGCCAGGGCGTCGTTGTCGATCGCCACTCCCGCCAGCAACGGACGAAGGGCCAGACCCAGCGGCACCAGCAGCCGTGCCAGATCCTGTTCAAGGCTAGCCAGTTCACCTTGTATACCGGCCAGCAGGAGTTCGCGTTCTCCGTCATCGAGGTCGGCATACAGGGTGATGTGGTAACCAGTACCGAGGGCCACACCCTCGACCTGGTGAAACGGTGGCTGGCTGCGGCATCCGGCCAGCAGCGTCACCGGCAGCATCACCAGGGCGAACAGAAAGAGGGCCGGCCGAAAGGCCAGCCCCTTGTATCGCCTCGCGGCGAGGAAGATCATCCGCCGAAGTCGTCCAGCAGGATGTTCTCGGGTTCGACGCCCAGGTCGAGCAGCATCTTGATCACCGAAGCGTTCATCATGGGCGGCCCGCACATGTAGTACTCGCAATCCTCGGGGGCCGGATGATCCTTGAGGTAGTTCTCGTAGAGGACGTTGTGAATGAAACCGGTCGGACCGGTCCAGTTGTCCTCGGGCTGCGGATCGGAGAGGGCGAGGTGCCACTCGAAGTTGTCGAACTCCTCGGCCAGCTGGTCGTACTCGTCGTTGTAGAAGGTCTCGCGCCAGGAGCGCGCGCCGTACCAGAACGAGATCTTGCGCTTGGACTTGAGCCGCTTGAGCTGGTCGAAGATGTGGCTGCGCATCGGCGCCATGCCGGCACCACCGCCGACGAAGACCATCTCGGCATCGGAGTCCTTGGCGAAGAACTCGCCGAAGGGCCCCATCACGGTGACCTTGTCGCCCGGCTTCAGGGCGAAGACGTAGGTCGACATCAGGCCCGGCGGGTGGTTGGTGTTGGGCGGCGGCGTGGCGATGCGGATGTTGAACTTGAGGATGCCCTTCTCTTCCGGGTAGTTCGCCATGGAGTAGGCGCGGATGACTTCCTCGGTGTTCTTGTGGGAGATCTTGAACAGATCGAACTTCTCCCAATCGCCCCGGTACTCCTCCTCGATATCGAAGTCGGAGAACTTGATGTCGTAGGGCGGTGCCACCAACTGCACGTAGCCACCGGCGCGGAAGGCCACTTCCTCGCCCTCGGGCAGCTTGAGGTTGAGCTCCTTGATGAAGGTGGCGACGTTGGGGTTGGCGATGACCTCGCACTCCCACTGCTTGACGCCGAACACCTCCTCGGGCACCTCGATCTTCATGTTCTGCTTCACCGGCACCTGGCACGAGAGACGCCAGCCGTCCTTCTTCTCGCGCAGGGTGAAGTGGGACTCCTCGGTGGGCAGGATGGCCCCACCACCCTCTTCCACCCGGCACTTGCACTGGGCGCAGGAGCCGCCACCGCCACAGGCGGAAGAGAGGAAGATGCCGTTGGCGGCCAGGGTGTTGAGCAGCTTGCCGCCGGCCTGGGTGGTCAGGGTGTGTTCGGGGTCACCATTGACCTCGATGGTCACGTCCCCGGTACTGACGAGCTTGCTGCGTGCCGCCAGGATCACCAGAACCAGGCCGATGACGACCAGGGTGAACATGACCACACCGAGCAAGATGACTGTTGTATCAACCATGTCGGTTTCCTATTGCTTGACGTTGCCTGGTTCCCGGCGGCGCGCCGCGCCGCCGGGAAAACACGACCTGCCTCAGAGCTGAATACCGGAGAAGGACATGAAGCCCAGCGACATCAGGCCCACGGTGATGAAGGTGATGCCCAGCCCCTGCAGGGAGCCGGGAACGTCGCTGTACTTGAGCTTCTCGCGGATACCGGCAAGCGCCGTGATGGCCAGCGCCCAACCGACCCCGGAGCCGAGGCCATAGGTCACGGACTCGCCGAAGTTGTAGTTGCGCTCGACCATGAACAGCACGCCACCGAGGATGGCGCAGTTCACCGTGATCAGCGGCAGGAAAACGCCCAGCGCGTTGTAGAGCACCGGCACGTACTTGTCGAGGAACATCTCGAGGATCTGTACCAGGGCGGCGATCACGCCGATATAGCTGAGCAGCCCCAGGAACGACAGGTCGATGTTCTCGGCACCGCTGATGCCGGTCCAGGTCAGCGCCCCCTCCTGGAGCAGGTAGGTCAGCACCAGGTTGTTGACCGGTACGGCGATGGTCAGCACCACGATGACGGCGATGCCGAGGCCGAAGGCCGCCGAGACCTTCTTGGAGACCGCCAGGAAGGTACACATGCCCAGGAAGAACGCCAGGGCCAGGTTCTCGACGAAGACCGAGGCGACGAACAGGCTGATATAGTGTTCCATGTTACACGGCCTCCTTCGGTTCGGTGTTGTGCTTCATCTTGAACTCGTTCTCCTCGATCTGCTCCGGGTTGAGCGTGCGCAGCACCCAGATGATCAGGCCGATGATGAAGAATGCCGACGGCGGCAACAGCAGCAGGCCGTTGGGCACGTACCAGCCGCCGTCCTGCACGGGGTGCAGCACGGTGAAGCCGAACACACTGCCCGACCCGAACAGCTCCCGGAAGAAGCCCACGGTCATCAGGATGAAGCCGTAACCGAGACCGTTGCCGATGCCGTCCAGGAAGGACATGCCTGGCGTGTTGGTCATGGCGAAGCCTTCGGCGCGCCCCATGACGATGCAGTTGGTGATGATCAGGCCGACGAACACCGAGAGCTGTTTGGACATCTCATAGGCATACGCCTTGAGGATCTGATCGACCACGATCACCAGCGAGGCGATGATGGTCATCTGCACGATGATGCGGATCGACGACGGAATGTGGTGCCGGATCAGCGACACGAACAGGTTCGAGAAGGCCGTGACGAAGATCACCGCCATCGTCATGACCAGCGACACGCTCATGCTGGTCGTCACCGCCAGTGCGGAGCAGATGCCGAGCACCTGCAGGGCAATGGGGTTGTTCTTGAAGACCGGCGTCGTCAGGACGCCCTTGGGAGTAGCGGCTGACATGATCAGGCTCCTTCAGCTTCGAGTTCGACATCGGCATCCTGAGAGTCTTCCTGCTCGATGCCGCTGCGGAATTTCGCCAGGTACTCGCCGAAACCTTCCGGGCTCAGCCAGAACTGCAGCATGTTGGTCACGCCGTTGCTGGTCAGGGTGGCGCCGGAGAGTCCGTCGACCTCATGCTCGCCACTGCCGCTTCCCTTGGCCACACGGATGGCCGGGCTCAGACTCCCCTCGTCGTCGAAGATCTGCTTGCCTTCCCACTGAGCCTGCCAGCGCGGGTTGTTGACCTCGGCACCCAGCCCGGGGGTCTCGCTGTGCTCGTAGTAGGTAATGCCGACGATGGTGTTGCCGTCGCCTTCCACGGACATGAAGCCACGCATCAGGCCCCACAGGCCCTGCCCTCGGATCGGCAGGATGATCTGCTCGGGGTCGTCCGGATCGCCCACCAGGTAGACGGTGGCGAAGTGCTCGACGCGCGTCAGCCCGGCAATATCACGCTCGCCGGAGAGGGTACGCGAGGCGGCCGGGTCGCGGCGCGCCTGGAAGCCCTCATAGGTGGCCGGGTCGAACTCGTCGGTGTACTCGCCGGTACGCATGTCCACTACCCGCGGGGTGACGGCCGACCCGAACACCGCATTCACGTCCATGCCCGACTCGTAGAGGTTGGCCACGCTGAGGATGTTGGTCTTGCGATCGAGTTCCTGGTTGAGCTGCTGCAGGGGGCGCAGCGCCACCGCCGCGGTGGAGACGATGACCGAACACACGATGCAGAGTGCGAACGCCACCGTCAGGATCTTCTTGATGGAGTTATTGCTCTGTGCCATCAGGCAGTCTCCTCGGCCGGCACACCGGTGCGCTGCTTACGGCGCTTGATGTTGGCCTGTACAAAGAAGTGGTCGATGAGCGGGGCGAACAGGTTGGCGAACAGGATCGCCAGCATGATGCCTTCGGGGAACGCCGGGTTGACCACGCGGATCAGCACGGTCATCACACCGATCACCACGCCGAAGATCAGGCGGCCCGGGTTGGTCATCGAGGCGGACACCGGGTCGGTGGCCATGAACACCATGCCGAAGGCGAAGCCGCCGATCACCAGGTGCCAGTACCAGGGCATGGCGAACATCGGGTTGCTGTCGGAGCCGACCAGGTTGAACAGCGCACTGGTCGCCACCATGCCGAGGAAGGTCCCGAGCATGATTCGCCAGGAGGCGATCTTGGTCCACAGCAGCACTACCGCCCCGATCAGGATGGCGAGCGTCGACACCTCGCCCATCGAGCCGGGCACGAAGCCGAGGAAGGCGTCCCACCAGCTGTACTGGCTGGAGAGTGCCGCCATGCCTTCCTGGAAGCCGATGGAGAGCGGCGTGGCGCCGGTGAAGCCGTCGGCCGCCACCCACACCGCATCACCGGAGATCTGCGCCGGATAGGCGAAGTAGAGGAAGGCTCGGCCGGTCAGCGCCGGGTTGAGGAAGTTCTTGCCGGTGCCACCGAAGATCTCCTTGCCGATCACCACCCCGAAGGTGATGCCGAGCGCCACCTGCCACAGCGGAATGGTCGCCGGCAGGATCAGGGCGAAGAGCACGGAGGTGACGAAGAAGCCTTCGTTGACCTCGTGGCCGCGCTTGACGGCGAACAGCACCTCCCAGAAGCCACCCACGGCGAAGGTCACCAGGTAGATGGGCAGGAAGTAGGTCGCACCGAGCACGAAGTTGGCCCACAGGCTGTCGGGGTTGTGGCCGCTGGCGAGGATCATCATGATCGCCTCGCGCCAGCCGTCCATGGAGGCGAAGCCGTCGGCGATGGCCAGGTTGGCCTGCCAGCCGGCGGCCCACATGCCGAACAGCATGGCCGGGAAGGTGCACAGCCACACGGTGATCATGATGCGCTTGAGGTCGACCCCGTCGCGCACGTGGGCGGTGGTCTTGGCCACGCTGGGCGGCGAGTAGAAGATGGTGTCTACCGCTTCGAAGAGCGGGTAATACTTCTCGTACTTGCCACCCTTGTGGAAGTGCGGCTCGAGATTGTCGAGTGTCTGTCGAATCCCCATCATCAGGCCTCTTTCTCGATCATGGTGAGGTTGTCGCGCAGGATGGGACCGTATTCGTACTTGCCGGGGCACACGTAGGTGCACAGGGCCAGGTCCTCCTCATCCAGTTCCAGACAACCGAGCTGCATGGCCGTCTCGATGTCACCGACGATCAGCGAGCGCAGCAGTTGAGTAGGCAGGATGTCCAGCGGCATCACATCCTCGTAGACCCCCACCGGCACCATGGCCCGCTCGGAGCCGTTGGTCGATGTCGTCGGGGCATAGTCCTTGAGACCCATGAACTTCGACAGGTAGATCCCCAGCACCGAGTGACGGTTGGCACCCAGTGACATCCAGCCCATGAAGACGCGCTTGTTACCCTCTTCCAGCAGGCTGATCTGGTTGTGGAAGCGACCCAGGTAGCGCAGGCTCCCCTCGGCGGTAAAGCCGGAGAAGACGGAGCCGGAGATGACCCGGGTGCCGTCGGGATCGATCACCTCGCCGGCCAGCAGCTCGTCGGTGCTGACACCGATCCGGGTACGCAGCAGGCGCGGCGTCTCGGCGCGCGGGCCGCCCACGGCGACGACGCGACTCATGTCCAGCCTGCCTTCGGCGAACAGCGTGCCGAAGGCGATCACGTCCTGGTAGCCGATGTGCCAGACGCGCTTGTGCAGGGCGACCGGCGAGAGGTAGTGGATATGGGTACCGACCAGCCCGGCCGGATGTGGACCGCCGAAGGTCTCGACCTGCACGCCCTCGACGTCACCGCCCGGGATGCGGGCGCCGGGAGCGGTGCAGAGGTAGACCTTGCCCTCGGTGAGACGGGCCAGCACCTTGAGGCCGTCCTCGAAGGCTTGCGGCTGCTCGTTGATGATCTCGGCGGGATCGGCGCACAGCGGATGCGTATCGACGGCAGTGACGAAGATGTCCGCCGGCACGCCATCGACGGCCGGGGTACGCGAATAGGGACGCGTACGCAGCGCGGTCCACAGGCCGGACTCGACCAGCTGGTCGACCACGGCCTGGCGCTCCAGGCCCTCGAGCTTGTCACGCCCATGGGCAGTGAACTCGACCGCCTCCTCGTTCTCGTCGACCTTGATCACCACCGACAACAGCTTGCGTTTCTCGCCGCGATTGATGGCCACGACCTCGCCCGCGGCAGGCGCGGTGAAGCGCACGCCGTCGATCTTCTTGTCGGTGAAGAGCAGCTGGCCCAGCTTGACTCTATCCCCCTCCCGGACCTCCATGGTCGGCTTCATGCCGACGTAGTCGGTACCCAGGATCGCCACGTGGCGTGCCGAGCGCGCATCCTCGATGCGCGACTCGGGCGCCCCCGTGATGGGGAGATCCAGGCCTTTCTTGACTTCGATCATAGTCTCGCCCAGTTGATGGATCGGATATACGAAGGAAAGGGGTTCGAATGGATTCGAATTCTTGTGGTTTCAGCACGTTACCAGTCAGGCCCGAGGCAAGCTCGGACCACCCCGAAAAATCCCCGGTATTATAAAGACAAGCCTGGGTGATGACCACCTGCCTGAAGGTCGCAGACGATGCCCCGAGGCAAGTGAAAAATTGTCGCAGGCTGTGGAAACTGCGTTGAAATCGACGGCGAACAGGCGGTTCGGCGGAAGGAGGGAGCGCCTGGGATGGCATGCCGCCCCTCGCTCGAGGGGCGGCGCGGTCAGGACTTACGTCCGGGAGCGGGGCAGCTTGAGGAATTTCACGTTGGAGACCTGCTGCAGGATGCGCACCACCTGGCAGCTGTAGCCGAACTCGTTGTCGTACCAGACGTAGAGCACGGCGTGCCTGCCGTTGGCGATGGTCGCCTTGGCGTCGACGATGCCGGCATGGCGGTTGCCGACGAAGTCGGAGGAGACCACCTCGGGCGAATCGACGTAGTCGATCTGCTTCTGGTAGGACGAATCGATCGACATGCGGCGCAGGTAGTCGTTGAGCGCCTCGGTATCGGTCTCCTTCGCCAGGGTCAGGTTGAGGATCGCCATGGAGACGTTGGGCGTCGGCACGCGGATGGCATTGCCGGTCAGCTTGCCGGAGAGCTCCGGCAGCGCCTTGGCCACGGCCTTGGCGGCCCCGGTCTCGGTGAGCACCATGTTGAGTGGCGCGCTGCGTCCACGGCGATCGCCCTTGTGGTAGTTGTCGATCAGGTTCTGGTCGTTGGTGTAGGCGTGCACCGTCTCCACATGGCCATGCTCGATGCCGTATTCGTCGTTGAGTACCTTGAGTACCGGCACGATGGCATTGGTGGTACACGACGCCGCGGAGAGGATACGGTCCTCCGGGGTGATGTCGCCGTCGTTGATGCCGAAGACGATGTTCTTGACATCGCCCTTGCCCGGGGCGGTCAGCAGTGCCTTGGCGACGCCCTTGCACTGCAGGTGCTGGCCCAGGCCCTCCTCGTCGCGCCAGATACCGGTGTTGTCCACCACCACGGCGTTGTCGATGCCGTAGGCGGTGTAGTCCACGTCGGCCGGGGAATCGGCATAGATCACCTGGATGACATTGCCGTTGGCGGTGATGGTACGCGCCTCGGCATCGACCTGGATGGTGCCGTCGAAGGGGCCGTGCACGGAGTCGCGGCGCAGCAGGCTGGCCCGCTTCTCGAGGTCCTTGGCGATATCGCCGCGGCCACGCACGACGATGGCCCGCAGGCGCAGCAGGTTGCCGCCGCCGGCCTTCTCGACCAGCACCCGGGCCAGGATGCGACCGATGCGGCCGAAGCCGTAGAGCACCACGTCCTTGGGCTCGCCGTTCCCGCGCCCCGGATCGTGGCCATCGACGATCTCGTCGAGCTCCTCGCGCAGGAAGGCCAGGGCATCACCACCACCACGCTTCTTGAACGCCACGCCCAGCTTGCCCACGTCGACGTGGGCCGGCCCCAGGTTGAGCTGGGTCATGGCCTGAACCAGCGGAAAGGTGTCCTGGACGGTGAGTTCGGTGCCCTCGATCTTGCGAACGTAGCGGTGGTCCTTGAGGATGCGGATCACCGAGCGGTTGAACAGCGAACGCCCGTAGAGGGTGGTGACCACGTTGTTGTGACGGTAGAGGCTGCCGATCAGCGGGATCATCTGTTCGGCGATCGCCTGGTTGTCGTGCCATTCCTGGAAGACGGTATCGAGGGGTTGCTGACTCACGAGAAGCCTCTCCGGTGATGTTTAAGGGTCGTCATCATTATCGAGGGCCTGTCCGGTGGGGGCAATCGCAGTATGGTCGCAGCCGCTGTAGGGGGATTACAGGAAACGGTGCTTGACTACAAGCGCGTCGCGGGGCTGGTATGATGGCCACCGCAACCAAGCTCGTGCCTCCCCGTAACCCAGCCGAAGAGACCATGCCGAACTTCTCGCCGCTCGATCCCCCGATGCCCCAGGGCCAGCGCGACACCCTCTACTGGCAGACGCCCCCCGGCAGTGCCAGCGCCCTGGCGCTGGCACGACTGGCCAGCGACGCGCCGCTGCTGGTGGTCACCGCCGACACCGCCCAGGCCCAGCGCCTGGAGAGCGACCTGCGCTTCTACGCCCGGGTGCCCGTGCTGCCGTTCCCCGACTGGGAGACCCTGCCCTACGACAGCTTCTCCCCCCATCAGGACATCGTCTCGGCACGGTTACGCACCCTGCGCCGGCTGCAGGACGGCGAACACGGCATCGTGCTGGTGCCGATCAATACCCTGATGCAGCGGCTGCCACCGGTGGCGTACATCGCCGGGCGAGTGCTGACGCTGGAGGTCGGCATGCGCCTCGACCGCGAGGGCTTCCGCGAGAGCCTGTCCCGGGCCGGCTATCGCGCCGTGGAGACCGTCTTCGAACCCGGTGAATACGCCTTGCGCGGCGCCCTGATCGACCTCTTCCCCATGGGCAGCGAAGCACCACTGCGCATCGACCTGTTCGACGATGAGATCGACACCTTGCGCCGCTTCGACCCTGACAGCCAGCGCAGCCAGGACAAGGTCGAGCGCGTCGAACTGCTTCCGGCTCACGAATATTCGCTGTCACGCTCGGCCATCGCCCGCTTCCGCGAAGGCTTCGAGACCCTGTTCGATGTCGACCCGCGCCAGTGCCCACTCTACGTCGACGCCCTCAAGGGCATCCCCTCCCCCGGGCTGGAGCAGTACCTGCCGCTGTTCTTCGAACAGACGGCGACGTTGTTCGAGCACCTGGCCACCGGCACGCGGGTGGCCCTGCTGCCAGGCGTCTTCGAGGCCGCCGAGCACCACTGGACCTCCATCGAGAGCCGTTACGAGAACCTCGGCGTCGACCCCACCCGGCCACTGCTGCCGCCGCACCGCGCCTTCGTCCCGGTGGCCGAGGTGTTCGGCGCCATCAAGCGCCATCCACGGGTGGCGCTGACCGACGATGTCGAGCATCGCCATGCCCGCCCCGTGGCGGCCCAGGCACCTCCCGACGTGGCGGTGGATGCCCGGGCCAGACGGCCGCTCGCCGCCCTGGAGGACTTCCTCGCCGCGCACGCCGACAGCCGGGTGCTGTTCGTCGCCGAGTCCCGCGGGCGACGCGAGGCGATGGAGGAGACCCTGGCCCCGCTGCACCTGGCCCTGCCCCATGTAGAGGGCTTCGACGCCTTCCTCGCGGGCGAGACGCGCCTGGCGATCACCGAGGGTGAGATCGATGCCGGCCTGTGGCTGACCGCACCGGATCTCGCCGTGATCAGCGAGACCGAGCTGTTCGGCGAGGTAGTGCGTCAAAGCCGCCGCCGCGAGAAGGCCACCGACGACAACGAACTGGCGATCCGCCACCTCTCCGAACTGCGCCCCGGCGCCCCGGTGGTGCACCAGGCCCACGGTGTGGGACGCTACCGCGGGCTCGAGACCCTGGAGGCCGGCGGTCAGGCCGCCGAGTTCGTGGCCCTCGAGTATGCCGACGGCGCCCGCCTCTATGTCCCCGTCGACAGCCTGCACCTGATCTCGCGCTACGCCGGGGTCGATGACGAGCTGGCTCCGCTGCACCGGTTGGGCTCGGACAGCTGGGAGAAGGCCAAGCGCAAGGCCGCCGAGAAGATCCGCGACACCGCCGCCGAGCTGCTCGATATCTACGCCCGCCGCGAGGCCCGGGAGGGCTTCGCCTGTGACCCGCCGGATGCCGAGTACGCCCGCTTCGCGGCCAACTTCCCCTTCGAGGAGACCCCCGACCAGCGCGGCGCCATCGCCGCCGTGATCGGCGACATGACGGCCCCGCGGCCCATGGACCGGGTGGTCTGCGGCGACGTGGGTTTCGGCAAGACCGAGGTGGCCATGCGGGCCGCCTTCCTCGCCGTGCACTCCGGCCGCCAGGTGGTGGTACTGGTGCCCACCACCCTGCTCGCCCGCCAGCACTACGAGAACTTCCGCGACCGTTTCGCCGACACCGCCGTGCAGATAGAGCTCATCTCGCGCTTTACCGCCGGCAAGGGCCAGGCCGAGTCGCTCAAGCGGATCGAGGGCGGCCAGGCCGATATCGTCATCGGCACCCACAAGTTACTGTCGAAATCGATGCAGCTGCCCAACATGGGACTGCTGATCATCGACGAGGAGCACCGCTTCGGCGTGGCCCAGAAGGAGAGACTCAAGCGCCTGCGTGCCGAGGTCGACATCCTGACCATGACCGCCACGCCGATTCCGCGCACCCTGAACATGGCCATGAGCGGCATCCGCGACCTGTCGATCATCGCCACCCCGCCGGCCCGACGCCTCTCCGTGAAGACCTTTGTCCAGCAGCGCGACGAGGCGGTGATCAAGGAGGCGCTGCTGCGCGAGATCCTGCGCGGCGGCCAGGTCTACTTCCTGCACAACGAGGTCAAGACCATCGAGACCGCTGCCGAGAAGGTGCGCGAGCTGGTGCCCGAGGCCCGGGTCGCGGTCGCCCACGGCCAGCTGCCCGAGCGCTCGCTGGAACGGGTGATGTCGGACTTCTACCACAAGCGCTTCAACGTGCTGGTCTGCTCCACCATCATCGAGACCGGTATCGACGTGCCCAGCGCCAACACCATCGTCATCGAGCGCGCCGACCGCTTCGGCCTGGCCCAGCTGCACCAGTTGCGTGGCCGGGTCGGCCGCAGCCACCATCAGGCCTACGCCTATCTGCTCGCCCCGCACCCCCGGAGCATGACCCGAGACGCCGTCAAGCGCCTGGAGGCGATCGCCGGCGCCGAGGACCTGGGCGCGGGCTTCACCCTGGCCAGCCACGACATGGAGATCCGCGGTGCCGGCGAACTGCTCGGCGAGGAGCAGAGCGGCCAGATGGAGGCGTTGGGCTACGGGCTCTACATGCAGATGCTCGACCGCGCGGTACAGGCCATTCGCGCCGGCAAGACCCCCAATATCGAGGCACCGCTGGACGAGGGCGTGGAAGTGAGCCTCAACCTGCCGGCGCTGATTCCCGACGACTACCTGCACGACGTGCAGCAGCGCCTGGTGATGTACAAGCGCATCGCCAGCGCCGCGGACGAGGCCGAGCTCAAGGAGCTGCAGGTGGAGATGGTCGACCGCTTCGGCCTGCTGCCTGCCCCGGTGAAGACCCTGCTGCGCCAGACGAAGCTGCGCCAGCGTGCCGAGAAGCTCGGCGTCGTGCGTCTCGAGGCGGGGCCGGAGAAGGGGCGGGTGATCTTCGGTCGCCAGACCCGGGTCGACCCCCTGACCCTGGTCGAACTGATCCAGCGCGCCCCCGGGCGCTACCGCCTCGACGGCGCCGACACCCTGCGCTTCGAAGAAGACATGGCGCAGCAAGAAGCGCGCTTCCAGGCCGTGGAGCGCCTGCTCGAAGCGCTCAACCGCAAGGCCGAGGCGGCCTGAGCGAGATTTTGCCACGCGGCACTGGCGCACCGCTGCGCAGCAGGGCAATCTATACTGTCAGTCAAGCGTGACATCGCAGCCTGACCCCCTGACACCGCCGGCAAGGACACCGGCGATGTCGTGAACCGTCAAGTCCGGCGACGGACGCCTGGGCGTCCGGCCGGACGACAGCACTACGAGATGATGACGTCGATGAAGCACTCAAGACTGGCCAGCCGCTCGGCGAAGGGCCTCCTGACCCTGGGACTCACTGCCGTCCTGGCGACTGCCGCGCTCCCCGGGTCCGCCCTGGCCGAGGAGCAGGAGCTCGCACGCGGCCACTACCCGCTGCCCGAAGCCGGCAACGTGATCGGCGAGGTCTACACCGTCACGGTCGAGGAAGGCGACACCCTGATCGACATCGCCCGCCAGCACAACGTGGGGTACGAGGCGATCCGCATGGCCAACCCGGAGGTCAGTCTCTGGGCGCCCTTCGCCGGCACCGAAGTGGTCATCCCGAACCAGCATATCCTGCCCGATGCGCCACGCGAAGGCATCGTGATCAACCTCTCCGAGCTGCGTCTCTACTACTACTCGGAGCCGGGCGTGGTCGAGACCTACCCGATCAGCGTGGGCCGTGACGGCTACGCTACGCCCGTCGGCGTGACGAAGACCACCGTCAAGGTCAAGGACCCGGCCTGGTCGCCGCCGCGCTCGATGCGCGAGGAAGCCGCCGCCCGGGGCGAGCCGGCGCCTGAGGTGGTGCCGCCCGGCCCGGACAACCCGCTCGGCCGCCACGCCATCCTGCTCGGCCTGCCGAGCTACCTGATCCATGGCACCAACATGCCCGACGGCGTCGGCATGCGCGCCAGCCGCGGCTGCATCCGCATGTTCCCCGAGGACATCGAGTCGCTCTACGATCGCGTGCCGAGCGGCACCAAGGTGAACATCGTCGACCAGCCCTTCAAGGCGGGCTGGTCGGAGGACGGCGTGCTCTACGCCCAGTCCTTCCCACAGCTGGAGGAGAACGAGGGCACCTTCGAGCCGATCCTCAACGCCATCGAGGTGGTGACCCGCGCCTTCGGCGAGGAGCAGCCCCCGGTCGACTACGCCATGTTGCGTGGCGTGGTGGAGAGCCCGGACGGCAGCGTGGTCTCCCTGCTGCGCCAGGCCGAGGAAGAGCCCACCCCTGCCGCCCCGCAGCACGAGGAGGCCGACGACGGGCTGTTCCAGGAGCTCGAGCTCAGCGCCCTGGGCGGCCGTCTGAACTGACCCTGCAGGCGCAGGTTTCGCCCGCCGAGACCTGCCCTGGACGAAAGCGACAGAAACGAGAAAACCCCGCCGAAAGCGGGGTTTTCTCGTACTGCAGAACCGCCACCATCCATGGATGATGCCGGCACTCCCGGCAGAATTACTTCTGCATGGAGCGCTGGAACATGCGGTTCATTTCCTCACGGTTCTGCTCGGACATCTGCAGAGCCGCCTGGGCGTCACGCTGTGCCTGGTTGGCGGTGTTCTGGGCCTGGGTGGCGATGCTGCGTGCTTCAGCGGCGTCGGCCTGAGCGGCTTCGGCAGTCTGACGCACTTCTTCCAGAGCGCTGTTGGAAGCACAGCCGGCCAGGATGGCCAGGGAAGCAGCAGCGGCGGTCAGCTTCAGGGTGGTCTTCAGAGTCATGGTGTTCTCCTTGAGTCTTCCTTGGGTAGTGCGTTGGTGATGCCTGACATCAGGCTTCCTGCTCATGCAGGATTTTCTTGCAGCGACTTCTGCTGCGAAGCACAGGAGTCAAACGCTGTTTTATTATACACAACGGCGCTTGTCCATAGCTTTGAACGTCCCTTGCGCAGGTAAAGCCTAGCGGATCACGACGCGGGTGCCAATGCCGATCAGCTCGGCCAGCCGCTCGATCTGCGAATCGGTCACCGCCACGCAGCCCTGGGTCCAGTGGAAACGGCTATGGATATCGGGGTCGCCCTTGCCAATGCCGTGGATGCCGATGAAGCCTCCCAGGACCGTCTGCTGCGGAGGATAGCCGCGACGGCGATAATAGTCGAAATAGTCGTCATAGTCCTGCTGCGTATAGAGCCCCGAGTCCAGCGCCATGCGCGCATGGGCCGGTGTCGGGTAATCGAGCCCGATGAAGATGTGCCAGTCGCTCTCGCGGTTGAAGCGGTTGACGCGGAATTCGCCGAGTGGGGTCACGTTGTCGCCTCTCGTCCGCTGGGTCTTGGCCCCGCCACGCCCCAGGGAGATCGGCGCGAAACGCTCGAGCTGGACATTCCCGCGATAGAGGGTCAGGGTCGCCTCGCGATCATCGACCAGCACCCAGAGTTCGTCGGGATAGCGCGGCAGGTGGGCACGCGACAGCAGGGTCTCGATCAGGTTGGCCCGAGCGGCCTCCGCGCCCAGCAAGGCGAACGGAGCGCTCAATGCCATCAGGGTGAAGCGACGGCGGGACAATGGGGTCATCGGGCGATTCTCGACAGCGGGAACGAAACGGAACTCGATGCCGTTATAACGCACTCCAGAGGCCCCTGCCAGGTGTTTCCCTCAACGCAGCTCCCCCCTGCTCCCGGCCATGGCCAGCCGACCGGCGTTGCCGACCACGCTCAGCGAACTCAGCGCCATGGCCAGCACGGCCACCTGGGGAGGGATCGTCATCCATACCGCCAGGGTCAGGGCCAGGGCATTGTAGGCGGCCGACAGCACCAGATTCTGCCCCATCACCCGCCGGGTCGCCCGGGCGATGTCGATGGCCTCGCGCACGCCTCCCGGCCCCGGGCGCAGCAGCAGGATTCCGGCGGCTTCCTGCGCCGCCGTGCTGGCACCGAGCGGCGCCACCCCCAGGCTGGCCGCGGCCAGCGCCGGGGCGTCGTTGACGCCGTCGCCCACAAAGAGCGACGGCCGCGGCAGCGCCGCCGCCAGGGCGCGCTTCTGCTCGGGGTCCCGGCCGGCGAAGCAGGCAGCCTCGGCCAGGCCGAGTTCACTGCCCAGGCGGCGGACCAGGGGCGCGCGGTCGCCGCTGATCAGCGCCACGGCCAGCCCCTCGTCGTGCAACGACGCCAGCAGCGGCCCGGCGGCAGGGTCGGGAGCATCGGCCAGCCACAGGCTGCCGAGCCAGCGCCGCCCCCGGGCCAGGTCGACCCGGGTACAGGCCGGATCGTCGGCCAGGTCCGCCGGCGGCATGACGCCGAGCCCCTTGAGCCAGGCGGGCGAGCCGATACACAGGGCGGCATCCTCCTCACCCGCCGAGGGCGGTGCCAGCCAGGCGACACGGCCACGGCCGGCCCGCTCCTCGACCCGCGCGGGCGCCTCGTCCGGCAACAGCCCCCTCGCCAGCGCCCGGCGGCGGATCGCACGCCCTACCGGATGCTCGCTGCCCCACTCCAGCCGGGCGGCCAGCCGCAGCAGCTCCGTCTCCGTCATCCCCGGGGCCGGCCGCAGCGCCGTCACCGCCAGCTCGCCCAGGCTCAGGGTACCGGTCTTGTCGAAGGCCACGCTGCGCACGCCACCGGCCAGCTCCAGGGCCACCGGGTCGCGAAACGCCACGCCCCGCTCCAGCCCCCTGGCACTGCCCGCCAGCGTGGCCAGCGGCACGGCCAGGCCGACGGCGCAGGGACAGGCGACCACCAGGACCGAGAGCGCGCGCACCAGTGCCTCCTCCGTCGCCACGCCGAACGCCATCAGCAGCGCCAGGGTCGCCAGCGACAGGCCGATCGCCAGCGGCGAGAGCCAGGCGGCGAAGCGCTCGGCCAGCGCGCGCCGCCGCCCCCTGGCGGCCTGCTGCCGCTGCATGTCGCGATAGAGCCGGTCCAGCCGGCACTCGCCGGCCCGGGCGGTGACCGCCAGGGTGAAGGCAGCGCCGCGGTTGCGACTGCCGGCCGCCACTTGGTCGCCGCGGGTCATCCGGCAGGGCCGGCTCTCGCCGGTGAGCGGCGAGAGATCGAGCCGAGCCCCGGCGTCGAGCAGTTCACCGTCCAGGGGCACGCGCGCCCCGGCCGCCACCCGGACCCGTTCGCCGGTGGCCACCTCCCCGAGCGGCACCCGGAGCGTGCCCGCTTCACGCAGTACCGTGGCCTCCGCCGTGGCCGGCATCAGCCCCTCGAGCGCCCGGAGGCTGCGGTAGCGAACCAGGGTCTCGACCCAGCGTCCGGCCAGCAGCAGCAGGATCAGCATCACCGCCGTATCGAAGTAGACCTCTGCCGAACCACGCCACAGCAGCCAGGCCGACACCGCCAGGGCCGCGGCGACGCCCAGCCCTACCAGGGCGTCCATCCCGGGCCGACCGGCGCGCAGGGTGCGCCAGGCGGCCACGTAGAAGGGCCCCCCGGCGTGCAGTACCACGGGCACGGCGAAGGCACCGGAGACCAGCGCCATCACCCGCTCGAGCCGCGGCTCGGGCAGGGCCCCGACATAGATCAGCAGCGACGCCAGCATCGTCCACATGCCGAACAGCGCCGCCACCGCCAGGCGGCCCGCCAGATGGCGGCTCTCGGCGTCGAGGCGCGCCTCGGCATCCGGGGCCGACTCCGGCGGATGCAGCCGGTAGCCCAGGCGCGCCACCGGCGGCGACAGGGCCGCGTCGCCGATGGCCTCGGGCTCGCCCGCTACCAGCAGGGTCGCGCTGGTGTAATCGACGCCCACCCGGTGCACCCCCGGCAGTCGCCCCAGGCGATGCTCGATGGCCAGGGCGCAGCCATTGCACCACATGCCCGACAGCGAGTAGAGCGCCTCCTCGGTCGGCGAGCCCCGATGGGGGGCAGACGCGGCACGGCTATCGGCAGTCGAGGGCATGGCGATTCACCTGCAGCGGGCTCAGAGACAGGGGGGCAACACCACCAGCGGCAGCCCGACGAAGGCCACCCCGGCGGCCGAGAAGAGGTGCAGCCCGGCACCCAGGGCCGCCATGAAGCGCGCCCTGCCCCGCTCACGCCATGCCGCGGTCAGGCAGGCACGCACCAGCCAGCCCAGCAGCCCGAGGGTAGCGAGCGTCAGCAGGCCCAGCCAGAGGTTGAGGCCGGTCATCGCGCCCTGCCCCGGGGCCGGCGGCGCCACGGCACAGGCCACCGAGAGCCCGCCGTAGAGCGCCACGAACCACAGGCTCCAGATCGTCAGGCCCAGGACCAGCTGCAGCGGATGAGTGGCCGCCAGCCGGGGAAGACGCCGCCTCATGCTCCGCCTCCGATCAGCCTCGGCAGCAGCCCCAGGGCCGCCACCAGGATCCAGTAGACGCCGAGCTGATAGCGCCACAGCAGGGCGACCACCCCGGGCTCGAAGGGCAGGCGCGCACCGACCAGGCCGAGGGCGGCGCGCGCCCCCTGCAGGCCGACCAGTACGCCGGCCAGCAGACCGTGCGCCAGGGCATAGAGCAGCGCCACCAGCAGGACGGCGTCGTGGGCGCTGGCGGTCGGTGCCAGCTCCGCCCGCCACAGCAGCGCCGCCCCCAGCAGCAGGTGCAGCCCGCCCAGGGCGGCGATGGCGAACAGTGCGGCCGCAAGCCCGTCGTCCTCACCGGCGCGCAGGGCCCGCAGGCGCCGCTCCAGCCACAGGGCGCCGAGGGTGAAGGCGCCCCCCGCCCCGACCAGCAACGGAAGCGACAGCGGCGAACGCTCGGGCATCTGCCACTCGGGCGAGACGGTCCAGAGATAGAACCAGCCGAACAGCAGCGAGAGGAAGAAGGCGCCGTCGGCGAGCAGCGCCACCCCCATGGTCCAGCGCCCGGGGCCGTCGTGGGTGCGGGAGTGCAGCGGCGGCGAGCCGGGCTCGTCGTCGCCTGGCGGTGCGGCGACGGGGTGGGCACCGTTCTCCCAGGACCAGCGCAGCAGCAGCAGCGCCGCCACCGCGAAGGCCGCCAGGGCGAGCGGATAGAGGCGCACCAGCAGCGCGATGCAGACCACCGCCAGGCAGGCCGCGGCGGCGAGCGGCCACCAGCTGTTGGTGGGCAGGTGGATCACCTCGCGCACCCGGCCGGTGAGCGCCTCGCCGCCGAGCAGTTCACGGCGACCGTGGGAGGCATCGGCGAGGGCGTGTTCGCCACGCGCGATCTCGCCGGCGAGCCCCGGGTTCTCCCAGAGCGGATGGCGGGTCTCGACCCGCGGCTGGCTGGCGAAGTTGTAGGGCGGCGGTGGCATGCCCAGGCTCCACTCCAGGGTATCGGCCCCCCAGGGATTGGGCGGCGCCGGGCGGCCGAAGCGGAAATGCAGGGCCAGGTCGAGCAGCACCATGGCGATGCCCGCCGCCATCACGAAGCCGCCGAGCGACGAGATCAGGTTGTAGAGGTCCCAGCCCATGGCCGTGTCGTAGGTGTAGAGGCGCCGCGGCATGCCCACGAGCCCCGTCCAGTGCATGATCAGGAAGGTCAGGTTGAAGCCGACGAAGGTCAGCCAGAAGCCGAGCCGGCCCAAGCGTTCCGAGGGCAGGCGCCCGGAGACCAGCGGCAGCCAGTAGACGAACCCGGCCATCAGCGGGAAGAGCATGCCCCCCACCAGCACGTAGTGGAAGTGGGCCACCACGAAATGGGTGTCGTGGACCTGCCAGTTGAACGGCACCAGCGCCAGCATCACCCCGGTGAGACCGCCACAGACGAAGATGACCAGGAAGCCGAGGATCCACAGCATCGGCAGGGTCATGCGCGGGCGGCCCAGCCACAGGGTCGCCAGCCAGGCGAAGACCTGGATGGCGGTGGGTACCGCCACCAGCATGCTGGCCGCCGAGAAGAAGGCCTGGGCCAGCTGGGGGATCCCCACCGTGTACATGTGGTGGACCCAGAGCCCGAAGCTGATGAAGCCGGTGATGACGATCGCCGCCACCACCCAGCCGTAGCCGACGATGGGCCGCCCGGCGAACACCGGCAGCAGGGTCGAGACGATGCCCGCCGCCGGCAGGAAGATGATGTAGACCTCGGGGTGGCCGAACAGCCAGAACAGGTGCTGCCACAGGATGGGGTCGCCGCCCCCCTCCACGGCGAAGAAGGGCATCCCCGCGGCGCGCTCCAGCTCGAGCAGCACGCTGCCGAGGATCAGCGGCGGGAAGCCCACCACGATCATCAGCGCCATGGCCAGGATGTACCAGGCGAACAGCGGCATGCGGTGCAGCGCCATGCCCGGCGCCCGGGTGCGCAGGATCGACACCGTCAGCTCGACGCCGGCCGAGAGCGCCGAGATCTCGATGAAGGTGATGCCGAGCAGCCAGAAATCGGAGCCCGGGCCCGGGGAGTGCTCGCCGGAGCTCAGCGGGGTGTACATGAACCAGCCGCTGTCCGGCGCCACCTCCAGCAGCAGGCTCGAGAAGAGGATGATGCCGCCGAACAGGTAGCACCAGTAGCCGAAGGCGGTGAGCCGCGGACAGACCAGGTCGCGGGTCCCGATCATCTTGGGGATCAGGTAGATCGCCAGCCCCTCGAGCATGGGGATGGCGAACAGGAACATCATCACCGTGCCGTGCATGGTGACGACCTGGTGGTAGATCCCGGGCGCCATGAAGGCCTGGTCGGGGAGCGCCAGTTGGGTGCGCAGTAGCATCGCCAGCACCCCACCGAGCAGGAAGAACACGAGCCCGGTGGCCATGAACCGCAGCCCCAGGGTGCTGTGGTTGACCACCGTCAGGGCACGCCAGCCGCGGGGATTGGCCCACACCGCCTCGAGCTCGCGGTGCAGCCGCGCGACCTCGGCGTCTCCGCTGGCACTATGCGGCGTCTCGCTCATGGGCGCAGGGTCTCCAGCCAGGCACCGAGGGCCTCGAGGGTCGCGGCGTCGAGATGGTCGTGAGCGGGCATGCGATTGCCGGGCTTGAGCGCCTGGTGCTCGGCCAGCCAGCGAGCAATGGCGCCCTCCTCCAGGGCCAGCACCCCGGCCCCCAGGGTGGCCCGTGAACCGAGATCGGAGAGATCCGGCCCCCCGCTACCCTCGGCGAGGCCGTCGACCCGGTGGCAGCCCGCGCAGTGTTCGGCGAAGGCCTCGCGGGCCGGGTCGTGCCCCTCGGCCTGGGCTGGCGGCCGGCGCCGTGCCGCCAGCCAGGCCTCGAAGTCATCGGGGGGCACGGCCTCGACATGCAGCCGCATATGGGCGTGCTGGGTCCCGCAGAATTCGGCGCACCGGGCACCGAAGACGCCGGGCGCGTCGGCCGCCAGGCGGATGCGATTGACGCGTCCCGGGATCATGTCGATCTTGCCGCCGAGCCGCGGTACCCAGAAGGCGTGGATGACGTCGGCCCCGGTGACGTGGAAGTCCACCGGTTCGCCGGCCGGCATCACCAGCCGATTGGCGGTGACCACCTCGCCCTCGTCGTCGGGATAGCGGATCTCCCACCACCACTGGTGGCCGGTGACCTCGATCACCCGCGGCAGCTCGCCACCGGGCAGCGGCAGGGGCAGCAACCGCTGTCCGGCCGGGACCCCGACGGCCAGCAGCACCAGGATGCTCACTCCGGGCAACAGGATGCCGCCGCCGAGGATCCAGCCCAGGCCGAGCCGACGCTCCCGGGCCGCGCTGCGCCGGACAGGCTCACGGCGCCGAAAGGCGGCCAGCCACAGGCCGACCACGCCCACGAAGACCAGGGTGAAGGCCGAGAGCATGCCCCACCAGAGCCAGGCCACCTCCCGGGCCGCCGGCCCGGCCGGGTCGAGAACGGAGTGATCGCCGCGGCAAGCGGCCAGCACGAGCGGCGACATCGCCAGGCTGGCAAGCTTGACCCCTCTGCGGTGGCGGCCTTCAATGCCAGGCAGGACTCCACGACGACCGACAGGGACGGTGCCATGCCCAGAGCGCAACTCAGATCGCCACGACGCTCGATCCATAGCCGCGTCGCCATCGCCGGCCATCCGCTGCACCCGATGATGATCCACTTTCCCGTGGCCGCGCTGATGGCGCTGGTGGCCAGCGACCTGGGCTACCTCTATACGGGAGACCCCTTCTGGGCCCGCGCCTCGCTGTGGCTGGCCGGGGTCGGCGCCTTCGGCGGCTGGATCGCCAGCCTGGCGGGCCTCGTCGACCTGATCACGGTGAAGGGCATCCGGCGCCTGGTCACCGCCTGGAGTCACGCCGTCGTCGCCGTGGTGATGCTCTCGCTGGCCTCGCTCAACTGGCTGTGGCGCTTTCTCGGTGAGGCGCTGCTGCCCTGGGGCCTGGTGCTGTCGCTCGCCACCGCGGCGGCGATCGCGCTGACCGGCTGGCTCGGCGGCCAACTGGTCTACGAGCATGCGGTGGGGGTGGAACTCGACGACTGAACGTTGGCGATCCGACATTCGCCTCCTCCCTGAACGCCCTCACAGCGCCGGCTTGACCAGCACCAGCCCCACCACCGCCAGCATGCAGGCCGCGGCCAGCCACCCGGCCGCCATGGCCGCGCCCGCGACTCCCCGGGTGTCGCCCTGCTCGAGGCGCAGCGCCAGCCAGCCACAGGCACCATGGGCCAGCACCATGCCGGCCACCGCCAGCAGCTTGAGCACCAGCCAGCCACCGGCGAGGCCCTGCCCCAGGAACAGCAGCGTACCCGAGGCGATGGCGAGCAGCGCGGCGGGAGCGGCCAGGCTGTTGTAGACGAAGCGCGGCATGGGCGGCGAGCCAGCGGCAAAGGAGGCCCTGCCG
Organism: Halomonas sp. LMYGS-3; assembly: GCF_059509875.1. Taxonomy (NCBI): domain Bacteria; kingdom Pseudomonadati; phylum Pseudomonadota; class Gammaproteobacteria; order Oceanospirillales; family Halomonadaceae; genus Halomonas; species Halomonas sp. LMYGS-3. Next base: position 118,671 of record NZ_JCAKFQ010000009.1, read on the forward strand.
GACGTGGCACGCGCCGACTGCACCACCAGCGCCGGCAGGTAGAGTAACGAACCGCACCAGGTCACCAGCGCCACGATATGGAGAAACTTGAGCCAGGGCATGGGCGTCCTTGCGTCTCACGCCCGCCGACACCACCGCCGGAGGGCACTTCTCACCCTAGCCGAGCTGCCCGGTGCCAGCCAATCCGGGCACACCTCAGCCGAACAGCCCCTGGCTCCTCAGGTATTCATCGTAACTGCCGCTGAAGTCGGTGATGCCGGCGTCGCTCATGTCGAGGATGCGGTTCGCCAGCGAGGAGACGAACTCGCGGTCGTGGCTGACGAAGATCAGGGTGCCGGGGTAATGCTCGAGGGCCAGGTTGAGCGCCTCGATGGACTCCATGTCCAGGTGGTTGGTGGGCTCATCCATCAACAGCACGTTGGGCCGGGTCAGCGACAGCTTGCCGAACAGCATGCGGCCCTGCTCGCCGCCGGAGATCACCTTCACCGACTTGCCGATGTCATCGCTGGAGAACAGCATCCGTCCCAGGGCGCCGCGGATCACCTGCTCGCCGCCATCGGTCCACTGGGCCATCCACTCGAACAGGGTGGCGTCGTTGGCGAAGTCGTCGGCGTGATCCTGGGCGAAGACGCCGAGCTCGGCGCTGTCGGTCCAGCGCACCGCCCCGGCCTGGGGGTGCAGCTCGCCGGCGAGCGTCCTGAGCAGGGTGGTCTTGCCGATGCCGTTGGGGCCGATGATGGCGATACGCTCGCCGGCCTCCACGGTCATGGAGAGCCCCTCGAACAGCGCTGCCTCGCCCGGATATCCCTGGCTCAGCGCTTCGACGTTGACCGCATTGCGGTGGATCTTCTTGCCCTGTTCGAAGCGGATGAACGGGCTGACCCGGCTCGAGGGCTTGATGTCCTCGAGCTTGATCTTGTCGATCTGGCGCGCCCGGGAGGTCGCCTGCTTGGCCTTGGAGGCGTTGGCCGAGAAGCGGCTGACGAAGGCCTGCAGCTCGGCGATCTGCGCCTTCTTCCTGGCGTTGTCGGCGTACTGACGCTCGCGGGCGGCGGTGGCGGCGGTCATGTAGTCGTCGTAGTTGCCCGGGAACAGCTTGATCTCGCCATAGTCCAGGTCGGCCATGTGGGTGCAGACGCTGTTGAGGAAGTGGCGGTCGTGGGAAATGATGATCATGGTGCTGTTACGCGCCGTGAGCACCCCCTCCAGCCAGCGGATGGTGTTGATGTCCAGGTGGTTGGTCGGCTCGTCGAGCAGCAGCACGTCGGGGTCGGCGAACAACGCCTGGGCCAGCAGCACGCGCAGCTTCCAGCCCGGCGCCACCTCGCTCATGGGCCCGCTGTGCTGGTCGATGGGGATGCCGAGCCCCAGCAGCAGCTCGCCGGCGCGGGCCTCGGCGGTATAGCCGTCGAGCTCGGCGAAGCGGACCTCCAGGTCGGCCACCGCCATGCCGTCGGCCTCGCTCATCTCCGGCAGCGAGTAGATGCGCTCGCGCTCGGCGGCTACCTGCCACAGCTCACGGTTGCCCATGATCACGGTGTCGATGACCCGCTCGGCTTCGAAGGCGAACTGGTCCTGGCCCAGCTTGCCGAGCCGCGCACCCGACTCGACCATCACCTGGCCCGACGACGGCTCCAGATCGCCGCCCAGGATCTTCATGAAAGTGGACTTGCCACACCCGTTGGCGCCGATCAACCCGTAGCGGTGGCCGTTGCCGAACTTGATGGAGACGTTCTCGAACAGGGGCTTGGCCCCGAACTGCATGGTGATGTTGGCGGTGGAGATCACGTGGGGGGGGTCCAGGTCGGTGCACTAAAGTGCGCGATTGTACCGGTTATGGCCCCGCGTCACACGCCGCGGATGAAACCTCGCCACCGCGGCCGCGGTGGCGAGGTCGAGTCAGCGGCTCAGTCGTGGCGGTCCACGATGAAGATGCTCTGCAGCTTGTGCTTCTTGCCGTAGAGATGCACCGTGGTCTCGTCGAAGGGGAAACGCTCGAGGTACTCGCTTTTGCTGTTGAAACGCGGCTTGTGGGCGTTGATCATTGCCGCCGCCAGCCGTTCTCGGTTGGCGTGACCACAGAGCCCCACGGCATACCAGAGCTCCTCGCCGGGCTGCAGGAAGGAGCGCCACTTGTCCTGATCCTCGTGGTGCTCCAGGCCAAAACGTGCGCTGCGGTGCTCCCCCACGTAGAGCAGCTCCTGCACGTCCATCTCGCCGCTCTCGGGGTCCCGGGCGGCCCGGAACACGCAGTAGATGCCCGACTCGTCGGGGGCATCGTGGCGGTGCTCGTCCGTCCAGTACCCCAGCATCTTGGGCGAAAGCATCTGATCCGTCATGGCATCCTCCTCAGTAGTCCTCGAGCCGTTGCATGTCCCTGGCGATGCGTCGCACCTCGGCTTCGTGGCCGGCGGAGAGCGCATCGAAGAACTCCTGCTCGCTGCCGGCTCCGGCTCTGTCGCTGCGGTGGGCATAGAGATCCTGGAGGGTGCGATGGGCGGTCAGTGCCGTGGCCAGCACGCCCTGCACGGTCGTGCAGTCGATACTGTCGGGCAGGCGTTCGAGTACCGGTGGGTGCGGGAAGTCGGCGGGGTCGTCGAACCAGGTCTCGAGCACGCTGCGGTGCCCGCCATTCTCCACCAGATACGATGCCAGGTCCGCCTGCAGCTTGCGCTCACGATCGGCCAGATACTCCAGTGCCATGCGCACCCGCTCCTCGACACCACTGCCTGCCAGCGTCACGTACTGCTCGGCGAGGCGCCCATGATAGTCGGCCGCCCAGGCGACCAGTTCCTTTACCTGATGAAACCGCATGCCCGCCCCTCCTCGTCGCAGTTCGCCAGCGGCACCGCCGACCGGCTCTTGTCTTCATCCTAGCCAACGCCGCTGGGCCGCGCTTGATGTGTATCAACGGAGGATGCTGGAGACGGTGACCCGCCATCGCCCTAGCGGAGCAGCGGCGCCTCGATGGGGGTGAAAACGCTGGCCGCGCGGATCAGGGAATCGGCGGTGAGGCGTTCCACCCCGACCACGGTCACCTCGACACCATGGCGCTCGCGCAGTCGCTCGACCAGCAGGTCGAAGTCGCCGTCGCCCGAGACCAGCACCACTCGGTCGACCCCCGGCGCGGCCTCCACGGCATCGAGGGCGATGCCCACGTCCCAGTCGCCCTTGGTTGATCCGTCACTGCGCTGGATGAAGGGCTTGAGCTTCACGCAGAAACCGATGCGGCGCAGGATGTCCTGGAACTGGCGCTGGCGCGGATCGCCCCGCTCCACCGCGTAGGCGTTGGCGACCACGACCTCGCGCCCGGCGGCGAAGCGCGCCCAGAAGGCATGGTAGTCGAAGTGCTGGCCGAAGGCCTGACGGGTGGTGTAGTAGACGTTCTGCACGTCGACGAGGAGGGCGACACGCTCGGCGGCCATGCGGGTCACCACTCCTGGCTGGTCTCGCGCAGCGCAGCGATCTCCGCCTTGGCCTCGCGCAGGCACCAGCGCAACTCGTCGGCCAGCGCCGCCCCGCTACCGGTGACGATCAGCCCCTGGGCACCGCCGCCAGTGCGCCGGGCCACGCCATCGCTGCCATGCAGGGCCTCGAGCCTGGCCAGCAGCCAGGCCAGCCAGCTGTCCTCGCGCGAGGCGAGTTCGCGCAGCCGGTGCAGTTCGGCCATGGAGCGCCCACCGGGGCCGAGCAGCTCGCGCCAATCGTGGCGCTCGAGCAGGGCGTGCTCGGTGACCTCGCGCAGCAGTGACTGCAGCGCCAGCTCGGTCAGCGCCAGGGCCCCCTCCTCCACCGCCATGCGCCGGGCCTCGACATGCTCGTCGCCACCAGCAGGCGTCTCGAGCAACAGCTCGGCCTGGTAGAGCAACTGGTTGGTACGCGAACGCGGGGTCACTTGCGCTTGTCCTCCACTTGCCACTTGCCGTTGTCGAAGACGGCCTTCCAGCCGGTGGCCTTGCCGTCCTCGTCGGTCATCACGAACTGCTCCTTGGCCTTGCGCGAGAAGCGGATCTGGGCCGGGCGGCCATCCGGGTCTTCGCTCGGCGCATCGAGCAGGAAGCGGTACTTGTCGGGAAGCTCCTCGGCGTGGGCCTTGAGTTCACGCACCAGCGGTGGGCGGGTCTCGCGGTTCTTGGGGAACTTGCTCGCCGCCAGGAACAGCCCGCTGGCGCCGTCACGCAGCACATAGTGGTCGTCGACCTTCTGGCAGGCGAGCTCCGGCATGGGAATGGGGTCCATCTTGGGCGGCGCCACCTCGCCGTTGCGCAGCAGCTTGCGGGTATTCTTGCACGCCTCGTTGGTACAGCCGAAGTACTTGCCGAAGCGCCCGGACTTCAGCTGCATCTCGCTGCCGCACTTGTCGCACTCGATGGTCGGGCCATCGTAGCCCTTGAGGCGGAACCTGCCCTGCTCGACCTCATGGCCGTCACAGTCGGGACTGTTGCCGCAGATATGCAGCTTGCGCGTCTCGTCGATCAGGTAGCTGTCCATGGCGGTACCGCACTTCGGGCAGCGGTGCTTGGCGCGCAGCGCTTCGGTCTCGGCCTCCTCGTCGGCATCGGCGGCCACCGCCTCCTCGCCGGGCAGCAGGTCGATGGTGGTCTTGCAACGCTCCTTGGGCGGCAGGTTGTAGCCGGAGCAGCCCAGGAAGACCCCGGTGGAAGCGGTACGGATCTGCATCTTGCGCCCGCAGCTCGGGCAGTCGATGTCGGTGGGCACCGGCTGGTTGGGGCGCATGCCCTCCTCGCTCTCGGCGGCCTCGAGCTCCTGCCGGAACTCGTCGTAGAAGGCATCGAGCAGGGCGCGCCAGTTGCGCTCGCCCTCGGCCACCTCGTCGAGGCCATCCTCCATCCGCGCAGTGAAGGAGTAGTCCATCAGATCGGGGAACGACTCCTTGAGCCGCTCGGTGACGATGTCGCCGAGCTTCTCGGCATAGAAACGGCGATTCTCCAGCTTGACGTAGCCGCGGTCCTGAATGGTGGAGATGATCGAGGCATAGGTCGAGGGGCGACCGATGCCACGCTTCTCCAGCTCCTTGACCAGGCTCGCCTCGGTGTAGCGGGCCGGCGGCTTGGTGAAATGCTGCCGGGGCTCCAGCGCCGCCAGCGTCATCGGCGTGCCCTCGGCCAGGTCCGGCAGCGATTGATCCTCGTTCTTGCCGGCCGGCTTCATCACCCGGGTGTAGCCGTCGAACTTGAGCACCCGCCCCTTGGCCTTGAGCTCGAAGCCGTCGGCTTCCACGGTCAGGGTGGTGGAGAGGTACTCGGCCGGGGTCATCTGGCAGGCGACGAACTGGCGCCAGATCAGCTCGTAGAGGCGCTCGGCGTCACGCTCCATGCCGGCCAGGTCGGAAGCGCGGCGATCGACCTCGGAGGGACGGATCGCCTCGTGGGCCTCCTGGGCGCCCTCCTTGCTGGAGTAGCGGTTGGGCGCCTCGGGCAGGTAGCGCGGACCGAACTCGCTGCCGATGAAGTCGCGCACGTGCTCCACCGCATCCTTCGACAGGTTGGTGGAATCGGTACGCATGTAGGTGATGTAGCCGGCCTCGTAGAGGCGCTGGGCCAGGGTCATGGTCTTCTTGACCGAGAAACCGAGCCGACCGCTGGCCGCCTGCTGCAGCGTCGAGGTGATGAAGGGTGCGTTCGGCCTGGAACGGGTCGGCTTGTCCTCCCGCGAGGTGATCTTGAGCGACGCCGTGCGCAGCGCGGCGATGCGTTCCAGGGTCTCGGCCTCGGAGGTCGGCCGGAAGGCCTTGCCGTCCTGGCGTGTGAGCTCGAAGCGCACCGGTTCGGCGGTTTCCTCGCCCGCCCCGTCGCCCGGCAGCAGGTCGGCATGGACGTCCCAGAACTCCTCGGGGACGAAGGCACGGATCTCGCGCTCGCGCTCGACGATCAGCCGCATGGCTACCGACTGCACCCGCCCGGCGGAGAGGCCACGGGCGATCTTGGCCCACAGCAGGGGTGAGAGCATGAAACCGACGACACGATCGAGGAAGCGCCGTGCCTGCTGGGCCTCGACCCGCGGGATGTTCAGGCTGCCGGGATCCTGGAAGGCGTCATGGATGGCGTTCCGGGTGATCTCGTTGAACACCACCCGGCGGTAGCGGGACTCGTCGCCCCCGATGGTCTCGCGCAGGTGCCAGGCGATGGCTTCCCCCTCGCGATCGAGATCGGTGGCGAGATAGACGGCATCCGCCTTCTCGGCGAGCTTCTTGAGCTCGGCCACCACCTTCTCCTTGCCGGGCAGGATCTCGTAGTTGGCCTTCCAGCCGTGCTCGGGATCGATGCCCATGCGACGGATCAACTGCTCGCGGGACTTCTGCTTCCGGTACTCGGCCTTCTCCTCCGACGACATCTTCCGGGTCGCAGCGGCCTGGCGCGCACGCTCCTTGGGGTCGGCGGCCGCCTTGCCCGAGCCGCTGGTCGGCAGGTCACGAATGTGCCCCACGCTCGACTTCACGATGAACTCGTTGCCGAGGTACTTGTTGATCGTCTTGGCCTTGGCCGGTGACTCGACGATGACCAGTGACTTGCCCATAGTGCTCCACGATTGTGCATGGCGCGTTGGCATCGCATCGCGCCTGTCGGTTCCGTCCGCCCATCTCCCGGGCGGTGAAAAATCCGCTTACCCTACCCCAGCACCGCGCATCACGCCAGTCGCATGGGGTGCATGCGGCGCGAAGCGGCCTTCTGACCCTAGACCGCCGAGGCCTGCCCCGGCAAGGCGCCGTGACCGACGACACAACGACGACGCCCCCACCGGTACTCCAGCAGGGGCGTCATCCGCGGCGGCGCGCTTCAGGTCTTGTCGCCGCCCTTCGGCTTCGCCCTCCTGGTCGCCGCCGGGGTCGACGGCCGATCGGCCGGGGCCTCGGCCTTGGCGGTCGGCTTCTCGACCGGGGCCTCGGCCTTGGCGGTCGGCTTCTCGACCGGGGCCTCGGCCTTTGCGGCCGGCGTCTCGACCGGGGCCTCGGCCTTGGCGGTCGGCGTCTCGACCGGGGCCTCGGCCTTGGCGGTCGGCGTCTCGGCCGGGGCCTCGGCCTTGGCGGTCGGCGTCTCGGCAGTGGCGTCGGCCATGGCATCATCCCGGGCGGCCGGTCTGGGGGCGGCACTCTTGCGTGTACCGCTCGCCTTGCCGGTCGTGCCCGGCTTGCCCCGGGTCGTCGCGGTCCTGCGACCCTGCACCTGGGGCGGGGCGGCCTCACCGGCCGCCGCCGTGCCGGCGTGCCCCGCAGCCGAGGGAGGCAGTGACGGGGAGGCCGGGCGCGCCCGGTCAAACAGCGCCTTGATGCGCTCGAAGCGATCCGCGACATGTTCGGAAAGCTCGCCGCTGGCGGCCAGCACATGCTCGATATGCGCCAGGTCCTCGTCGATCTGCTCGGCGCTCTGCCCCTCGAGCAGGGCCGGGATCGCCGCCAATGCCGCCTCGCGATCGAGCTTGAGAATGAAGAACTGCTCGCGCATCAGGTGCTTGAAGTCGGCCAGCTGAATGCTCGGCTCCAGCTCGGCGCGGGAAGCGCGCAGGCGGTTGAAGTTGCGCTCGTCGGTGGCCGGTGCCCCGCCCAACACGTAGATCACGGCGCGCATCACCGCCTCGTGGCTGCCACCCTCGGCGATATGCGCCCGCAGCTCGGCCTGGCGGCGCTCGACGAAGCGGCGGTGCTCGGGCTCGGCGCCCGGGCGACGACGGTGGACATGGGCATCGCCGCCCAGGCCGACCAGTGACTGCAGCAACGGCTGGCCGTAGAGGTCGAGGAACAGCCGCTCGATGCTGCTGTCGCGCAGGTCACGCCAGGCGTTCAGGCTACGCGTGATCTGGTCGGAGACGATGCCCTCGACCACCCGGAAGAGGTTGTCCTCCCCGAGCGGGTGGCGCTCGGCGCGTACCCGCTCGGCCAGCACCGGGACCGGCACCATCAGGGGGTTGCGATCGGAGAGCAGCCGATAGCCCAGGCGGTTGGGGTGCATGCGCCGCATCCACTTCGCCGATTCCGGCGTGGCCAGGGCGCGAAGCCAGGGCTGCAGGAACTGCCGGTACAGCCCCAGGTTGATCTCCGAGATCCGCGCCACCGTGGCGAAGCGAGTGTCGTCCTCCGGCTGGTGCTGGACCTCCTGGTCAAGCTCCTCGATGGTCCGCGGGGTGAACTCGAGCAGGTAGTCACGCTCGATCAGTTCGGCGTCGCTGCGCTCCGCCGCCGACGAGACCGTGGTCTCGTAGAGGCCCGGCGGCAGCACGTCGATGTAGTCCATGTTGGCAGTGAACTCGGCGTGCTCCTTGCGCGAGACGCTGCCCGAGACGAAGATCCCCAGGTGGCCGGTGGTATCGTGGACGCAATAGACGATGGTCTGTTCGTTGGCGATGATGTCCTCGACCCCTTCGAAGAGGTCACGCACCCAGCCCAACGCCTGGGGCGGCGGGGTGATGTCGTCGCCCCGGGAGCAGAACACCACCACCGGCGAGCGCACGTTGCGCAGGTCGATGCGCCGCCCGTCGGAGGTCACCAGTTGCGCGGTGGAGAGGCGGTTGCCGACGAAGAGGTTGTCGACGATGTACTGGATCTCTTCGCCGCCCAGCACCACATGGCCGCCCCACCAGCGCTCGAACTCCAGGTAGCGCTCGGCCTCGGTATCGACCCGGGAAAAGAGCCGGTACTGCTTGCGCCACCAGGTGTTCGCCGGGTTCAGGCGCTCGAAGTTCTGGACGAGAAAGGCGCCGTCGAACAGTCCGTCACCCAGGTCGCTGAGCAGCGAGGTCATCCAGCTGCCGCCGGTCAGGCCGCCGGTGTAGCGCATGGGGGCGTGGCCACGCTCGCCGGCCCAGTAGGAGAGCGGGGACCCGGCGATCAGGATGGGACCGAACAGGTCGGGCTCGAGGGCCGCGGCCATCATGATCTGCCAACCGGCCTGGCAGTTGCCCACCACCATGGGTTTCTCGGTGGTTTCCGGATGGCGCTCGATGACGTGGCGCAGGAAGGCGACCTCGGCCTCGACAACATCCTCGACGGTCTGCCCCGGGACCGGATACGGCAAGAAGCCGATGAAGTAGCAAGGATGCCCCGCCCGCAGGGCCACGCCGATCTCGCTGTCGGACTTGAAGCCGCCGATGCCGGGACCGTGCCCGGCGCGGGGGTCGACCACCACGAAGGGGCGCATCAGCGAGTCGGTGACCACCCCCTCGGGTGGCAGGACCCGCAGCAACTCGTAGTTCACCGGCCTCGACAGCTCGCGACCGTCCATCAGCACTTCGGCCTCGAAGCCCAACACATTGGGCTTGGTCTGCTCGATGTGCTCGAGGTACTGATTGCCGCGGACGCGCATGACATCCATGTAGAGCACGCTTCGCTCCAGCGCATCGCGCCAGTAGTCGAAGGCGGCACGTCCAAAGCCGAACGGGTCCAGGAAAGGCAGCGCAGTGGGCGGGGGGGTCGGCATCAGGGACTTCATCTCGGGCTCCAGGCATGGCGAGAAGGAAATGCTGCGTTGCAATATAGCGCATATCCGTCAATATCACGAGCCCGGACCGGAACATGAGGATGTCCCGGTTCAACGCCTGTCCCGGCCCACGGCCTCCATCCGCGCGGCGGCCGGGAACACGCCGAGCAGCTCCTCGAGGGCACGCCGGCCGCGGCGGGAAGCCTCCTCCGGGTGTCGCCCCCAGGCCAGCAACCGTGCGTCGCCGGGGGCCTCGGGGGGACGATCCAGGCGCACGCCGGGGCCACCGGAGAAGGCGATGTCGGGGTCGAGTGACAGCCGCCACAGCAGGGCGTGCCCGCGGGGGGCGAGGCCCGGCTGACGCTCGCGTAACCGCTCCCCTGCCGCCAGCCGCAGTTGCGCGACCACCGGGTCGAGCCCCACCAGGGTCTCATCCAGCGCCTCGCTTCCCGAAAGCCCGGGGGTCATCGCCTCGAAACCGATGCGGTTGTCCCACACCCGGAACGTCAGCGTCACCACCCCCTCGTGCGCGAGGCTCGCCACTCCCTGAATGGCGAGCTGGCCCAGGTAGGTACGCTGTTCCAGCGTCAGCCAGGGCACGGGGGCTCTGACCAAGCCGTCAGGGCGAGCGTCACGGGCCGGAAGGAAGAGCGTACGGCCGGTGCCATCCGCCAGCACCGGCACCCGTACCAGGCGTCCCGCCGTGCCGGGGGGCGCGAGCGGCAGCCCGGCCTCGCGCATCCGCTGGCGCATCGCCTGACCGTCACACATCGCCTCGAGCAACGCCGGACACGCCCCGACGAGGAGCAGCCCGGAGCGACGACACGCCGAGGCCAGCACGAGCTGCCGCCGCGGCTCGCACTCGCCGGGGTGCAGGACGCGGCAACCCGCCGTGCGGGCACGCGCGACCAGCGCCTCGGGCTCCTCGCCCGGAAAGGGGGCCTCGCGACACTCGACACCGAGCTCGCGGCAGGCCTGGCGCACGCGCAGGCCTGCGAGGGGGGAGGCGACGAGCAGCAGTCGCGGGGCATCGTCATCGGCGCCGGCAAGGCGCAAGCGGGGGGGCGTCATGGCATCTCCGAGATGGCCCGGGCGGGAGTGGCGATGCTAGCATGGACTCCGGACCATCAGAGGTCGCCACGGCGATATCCGGCCGGGCGGATGCACCATGACCACCCCCAAGCTGCTCAATCGCCTGACCTTCCGTCAACTGCAGGTGTTCCAGGCCGTGTATGACCAGCAGTCGTATTCGCGGGCCGCCGAGCGCCTGGGATTGACCCAGCCCGGGGTGAGCTCGCAGATCCGTCAGCTCGAGCAGGCGCTCGGCCAGCCATTGTTCAAGTACGCCGGCAAGACCCTGCACGCGCTGCCTGCGGCCGACGCCCTGGCCGCTTCGGCCGGGGCAATCTTCGGTCAGGTCTCCCGGCTGCAGATGACGCTCTCCGACATGGCGGGCACCATCAACGGGGAGCTCGACCTCGCCGCGGTCTCCACCGCCCAGTACGTGGTCCCCCACCTGCTGGCGCGGTTCCGTGCCCACTATCCCAATGTCCGGGTGCGGCTGCGGGTCTGCAACCGCAGCCAGGCACTGGAGCGGCTCGCCGAGCGGCGCGACGACCTGGTGATCATGGCCCGGGTACCGGTGGACGACGACCTGGTGTTCATGCCGATCCTCGACAACGAGATGATCCCGCTGGCGTGGCCCGGGCACCCGCTGCTGACGGCCAGAGACCCGACTCTGGAGGACTTCGCCCGCCACTACGTGCTGATGCGCGAGCCCGGCTCCGGCGTGCGCAGCGCCTTCGAGGAGCTGGCCGCCGACCAGGATGTCCGGCTCGCCCACACCATCGAGCTGGGTACCAACGAGGCGGTCAAGCAGGGGGTCATGGCGCAGCTGGGCGTGGCGGTACTTCCCCGTCTGGCGGTGCGCCTCGAGCTCGAGGCCGGCCTGCTCGGCGAACTCGCCCTCCCCGGCTTCCCGCTGCGCCACTCCTGGTGCAGCGTCTATCCCCGCGACCGCTTCCCCACCCCGGTCACCGAGCTCTTCCTGCGCTTCCTGCGCGAGCACCTGGGCGAATTTCACGCCTACTTCACTGCCCCACCGAGCCCCCTGCCCAGTCACGGGGTCGATTGCCTGCCGCTCGCCGAGGATCGATGACGCATCACGCCGGGACGGGTGCCCGTCTGTCCAGGATTGCGGCTCCTGTGATACCTTTACGCTCCCTGCCAACGTATCGTTCGGCGCAACATACCGCTCGGTGGCGGCCCCCGGTGCAGTCACGCCGCGGCGGCCACACCACACCTTCGAGACGTCGACAGCCGGCGAGTAGAGAGGCTCACATCCTATGAGCGACACCACCTCCAAGCGAGTGCCCAGCGGTGAGAAATTCCGCAATGAACACGGCATGGCCGTGATCAAGGATGGCATCAAGCAACGCAAGCAGGTCGAGGAGCGCACCGCGACGACCGAGCGCAAGCCCCACTGGTTGCGCGCTCAGATCCCCGGAGGGGGACGCTTCGAGGCGGTGAAGAAGAACGTCGCGACGCATCGGCTCAGTACCGTCTGTGCGGAATCGCACTGCCCGAACATGGGCGAATGCTGGAGCAACGGCACTGCGACCATCATGCTGATGGGCTCGGTCTGTACCCGGGCCTGCCGTTTCTGCGCCGTGGATACCGGCAACCCCCGGGGGTGGCTCGACAGCGAGGAGCCCGAGAACACGGCGAAGTCGGTCGAACTCATGGGCCTGCGCTACGTCGTACTGACCTCGGTGGACCGCGACGACCTCCCCGACGGCGGCGCTGCGCACTACGCGTCCTGCATCCGCGCCATCAAGACACACACGCCGGAGGTGGTCGTCGAGGCCCTGACCCCGGACTTCGACGGCGACCCGGCGGCCATCGAGCGCGTCGTCGACTCTGGCCTGGAGGTCTTCGCCCAGAACGTGGAGACCGTCGAGCGCCTCACCGCCCGGGTGCGTGATCCCCGGGCCGGTTACCGCAAGACGCTGGACGTCCTGGCACACGCCAAACGACACCGGCCCGAGGTCATCACCAAGACCAGCCTGATGCTCGGCCTGGGGGAGACCGAGGAGGAGATCCTGGCGACCTTCGACGACCTGCGCGCCATCGGGGTGGATATCGTGACCCTGGGGCAGTACCTGCGTCCGACGCGCAACCACCTGCCGGTCGAGCGCTGGGTCACCCCGGAGGAGTTCGACCGCTACCGGACCCTGGGGCTGGAGAAGGGCTTCATGGAGGTCCCTTCCGGTCCGCTGGTGCGTTCCAGCTACCGGGCCGACCGGGTGTTCGAGAAGAACAACCTGGGCCTGGCCGCCCCCGCCGAGGTGCCGGGCCAGGAGGCCGACCCCAACCGCATCGACGCCGTCAACGTCGGCTAGTGCCGAGCGCCCGACGACATGGAGCCGTCGGGCGCTGCAGCGAAGCGATATCTACCCGGGAACGCGAGCGTAGTGACCGACGGCCCCCCGAGACCTGAGAACGCGGCATTCCGGCGACAGGCTTTCGCGGAGGCGCTGTGACCCCCTCCCTGGGCGCTACTTTTTCCTTCCCTGGAAAAAGACCTCCGCTACTCCCTGTCCCCGGCGCCGCTCACCTCAGCCGTCACCCGCATCCGCGAGTATTCTGCCGGGCGCTCGGCGTCGACCAGCTTGCGGCCCAGCTCACGGGCAAGACATTCGGCCAGGCGTTCGCCCACCGCCTCGACGCCGGGGCACTCTTCCACCAGGTCCGCCAGCCGGGTCATGGCCATGCCGGCATAACCACACGGATTGATGCGATCGAAGGGCGACAGGTCGCCATCCACGTTCAAGGCGATGCCATGGAAGCTGGCACCGCGCCGGATACGCAGGCCCAGCGAGGCGATCTTGGCCTCATCCACGTAGACGCCGGGGGCATCGGGACGGGCCCGGGCTGCCACGCCATGCTCGTCGAGCAGGGCGATCACCGCGTTCTCGAGCGCCGTCACCAGGTCACGCACCCCGAGCCGGGCGCGACGCACGTCGAGCAGCGGGTAGAGCACGACCTGCCCCGGGCCGTGATAGGTCACCTGGCCACCGCGGTCGGTGGCCACCACCGGGATCTCGCCGGGCATCAGCAGATGCTCGGGCTTGCCGGCCTGCCCCTGGGTGAACACCGGGTCGTGCTCGACCAGCCAGAACTGGTCGGCCGTCGCGGCATCACGCCTGTCGGTGAGCTCGCGCATGGCCTGCCAGACCGGCAGATAAGGGCGCCGGCCGAGACGATGGACGGCGATGGGCGGTAGCGCGCCGGCCGCCGACATCAGACCACCATGTGCACGCGGCCGGTGGCCTTGAGGTCGACGAACAGGGCCTTGAGCTGCGCCTCGCCCGTGGCGCGGATGGTCAGACGCACCGACTGGAAGCGGCCGTTGCGGCTCGCCACCACTTCGAGTCGGCTGCCGTCGAACCCCGGATCGTGGCGGCTGACCACCTGGCAGACGGTGGCGGCGAAGTCCTCGGCGGCATCGCCCACCACCTTGAGCGGATAGCGGCAGGGAAACGTGATCTTCGGCGGCGCTCCGCCGGGCCCAGCCGCCGAGGGCCGGCGAAGATCGCGCAGGGTCTTGTCGTTCATCCATCACCCCCCTAAGCGGAATACCCGACTATTCTACTCAACTTACGGCCACCCACCAAGATTCGCTCAACCGAACCAGCCACCGATGAGATTGCTGAAGAATCGCTGCACCTGGTCGAACAACCGCTTGAACAGGCCGCCCTCCTCGATACTCTCCAGGGCGACCAGCGCCTGCTCGCCGACCACCTCGTCACCCATGCGCACCTCCAGGGTGCCGACCTTGTCGCCGGCCTGGATCGGGGCTTGGATGTCGGCGCGAATATCGAGACGCGCCGTGAGCTGCTCATTGCGCGCCCGCGGTACGGTCATCTCCACGTCACGATCGACCCCCACCCGCAGCTCGTTCTTCTCGCCGCCCCAGATCCGCGGGGTGTTGAGCACCGCACCGCGATCGTAGAGCTTGAGGGTCTCGAAGTAGCGGAAACCGTAGCTGAGCAGCTTCTGGGTCTCCTGGGCACGGGATTCCTCCGAGCTGGTGCCCATCACCACCGAGATCAGGCGCATGTCGTCGCGCTTGGCCGACGCTACCAGGCCGTAGCCCGCCTCGGTGGTCCAGCCGGTCTTGAGGCCATCGACGGTAGGGTCGCGCCACAGCAGGCGGTTGCGGTTGGGCTGGCGGATATCGTTGTAGCTGAAGTATTTCTCCGCGTAGACGGCATAGTGCTCGGGGTAGTCGTTGATGATGTACTGCGAAAGCAGCGCCATGTCCCGGGCCGAGGAGTACTGCTCGGGGTGCGGCAGGCCGGTGGCGTTGGCGAAGTTGGTGTTGTGCATTCCCAGACGAGTCGCGTGCTGGTTCATCAGGTCGGCGAAGGGGGCCTCGCCGCCGGCGAGGTGCTCCGCCACGGCGACGCTGGCGTCGTTGCCCGAGGCGATGATGATGCCGTGGAGCAGCTCATGGATGGGCACCTCGGTGCCGACCTCGATGAACATCTTGGAGCCCCCCCGTGCGCCAGGCATTCTCGCTGACCAGCACGCTGTCATCCAGGGTGATGTTGCCGCGATGCAGCTCGCGCTCGACCAGATAGGCCGTCATCAGCTTGGTCAGGCTGGCCGGCGGCAGGCGCTCGTCGGCATTGTGCTCCACCAGCACCCGGCCGCTGTCGGCATCCATCAGGAACCACGACTTGGCGGCGAGCTGGGGTGGCGCCGGGATCATGGCTTGCGGCGCGGGCACCGCCTGGGCCAGGGCCTGGGGAACGGCCAGCACCAGGAGGACCAGCAATACCGGAAACCAGCGACGGTGAAGCGAGGGGAACACTCTCATGGGGGAGAATCTCATCAGGGACATCGGGGGCATCATGATACGGGGTGCCGCTTCATTCGGCACCGTTGACAACGAAGGCCTGGTCGAAACCGGCGCGGCGCAGCTCGTCGCGTACCGGGGCGACCTGGCCGGCATGGGCGAGCGGCCCCACCTGCACGCGGTGCATGCCGGTGGCACTGGCCACTCGCACCGGATGGGACAGCTCGCGCTGCAGGCGCACCTTGAGGGCCTGAGCATTCTCGACGGAACCGAGGGCGGCGATCTGCAGGTAGATAGGGCGGCCATCCGCGGAGCGGCTCTCCGGCACAGCATTGCCACCGGCCGGAGCTCGCTCCACCGAGGACGGGGCGATCGAGGCGGCGGACGCGCGGGCCGGCTCGGCGACCCTCGCCGCCACCGCCTGGCGAGCGTCAGCATTGCCCTGCGCGCCGCCCGAGGGGGCACCGCCCGGGCCGTTCTCGGCCAACCAGCGTTCCACGTCGATGGCCTCCACCTTCACCCGACCGGTTCCCCGATCGAGGATGTCGAGACGCGCGGCGGCGGCGTAGGAGAGGTCGATCTCACGGTCGTTGTGAAAAGGGCCACGATCGTTGACGCGCACGATCACCGAGTTGCCGTTGTCGAGGCTGGTCACACGCACGAAACTCGGCAGCGGCAGCGAACGGTGGGCGGCACTCATCTTGTACATGTCGTAGATCTCGCCGTTGGAGGTGGCATAGCCATGGAACTTCTCGCCGTACCAGGAGGCCGTGCCCTGGCGAGCGTAGCCGCGGGCATCGGGCAGCACCTCATAGGTCTTGCCCCACACCTCGTAGGTGGGCCGATTTCCGCCGCGAGAGTGGGGCTCGAGCCGCGGCACGGCATCGGGCACCCGGCTGACGTCCGGCGGCTCCAGAGGATAGGCGTCACCGGACATGGCGTAGCGCTCGCCGTTGTCGGTGGCCGCGGCGGGTGCCGAAGCCGGCCGCTCGTCGCTTGTCCGGGTGCCTCCGCCGCCGGCACAGCCCGCCAGCAGCAGCACGACCGACAGTATCACCCACCAGGTCCTCATGAACGCCCCTCCGCCGCATCGCCACGGGGCTCCAGGGGAATCGCCTCGAGCCTCTGGGCCTCACGGATCGCCTCGGCCAGCTCGGTCACCGCCATGGCATAGAGATGGCTGTGATTGTAACGGGTGATGACATAGAAGTTCTCGTGACCGAGACGATAGCGATGGACGTCGTCGGCATGGTCGAGGGCCAGCGGTACCACCGACTGTTCGTCGTCGATCTCGCCACGGGGCTGAATGCCCGCCCGCCGCAGCGCCTCGACCGGGGCATAGGGCGGCCGCGTGAGATTGAACTCGACTCCGTCGGGCAGCGCGTCGGGGCCCTCGGCCTCGTGATAGATCGGCGCCCCCGGCCGCCAGCCGTGCTCGGCGAAGTAGTTGCCCACGCTGCCGATGGCATCGACCGGGTTGGTCCAGAGGTCGCGAATGCCGTCGCCGTCGAAGTCGACCGCGTAGGCCCGGTAGCTGGTGGGAATGAACTGCGGATAGCCCATGGCGCCGGCGTAGGAGCCCTCGAGACTGCCGGGGTCGACCCCCTGCTCGCGGGTGATCTCGAGGAAGGCCGCCAACTCGCCGCGGAAGAAAGGGCCGCGTACCGGATGATGGAAGGCCAGGGTGGAGAGCGAATCGAGCACCCGGTGGCGGCCGGTGAAGCGGCCGTAGCTGGTCTCGACGCCGATGATGGCGGCAATCACCTCGGGGGGGACGCCGTACTCGGCCTCGGCACGCTCGAAGGCAGCGCGGTGGGCCGCGATGAAGGCCACCCCGCGGCTGATGCGCTCGGGCTGCAGGAAGATCTCGCGGTACTCGTCCCAACGCAGGCGCCGCTCGGCGGCCCCTTCCATGGCATCCAGCACGCCCTGCTGGAAGGCAGCGTCGCGCATGGTTGCCACGAGCCAGTCGCGCTCGATCCCCCGCTCGGCGAGTTCCGCGACCAGCGCCCCCGCCCCCTCGTGCCGGGCCGGATCGAAATCCAGTGTGGCCTCGACATGGAACGCCAGTAGCGACAGGCCGGCGCCGGCGACCACGGCCAGCCCCCTCCTCGATCCTTGCAAACGGGACACCGTCATACTCTTCCCTCTCCCGGCTTCGACGGCTAGCGCGGCAGCAGCCTACGATGAGCGTGAATGGCCATGAGAATACCGAAACCCGCCAGCAAGGTCACGCTGGAGGTGCCCCCGTAACTGACCAGTGGCAGCGGGACCCCGACCACCGGCAGGATGCCGCTGACCATGCCCACGTTGACGAAGACGTAGATGAAGAAGGTGAGGACGATGCTACCGGCCAGCAGGCGCCCGAAGGTGTCCTGGGCGCCGGCGGCCAACCACAGGCCACGGCTGACGATCAGCAGGTAGAGCACCAGGACCGCCAGCATGCCGACCAGCCCGAACTCCTCGCCCAGTACCGCGACGATGAAGTCGGTGTGCCGCTCGGGCAGGAACTCGAGCTGTGACTGGGTACCCTGCAGCCAGCCCTTGCCGAACAGCCCACCGCTGCCGATCGCAGTGGTCGACTGGATGATGTTCCAGCCCGCCCCCAGCGGGTCGCTGTTGGGGTCGAGGAAGGTCAGCACCCGCTGACGCTGGTAGTTGTGCAGGTTCATCCACAGCACCGGCAATGCCGCCGCCGCCAGGCCGGCCAGCGCGGCGATGAAGCGCCAGGAGAGGCCGGCCAGCAGTACCACGAAGACCGCCGCCGTGGCCACCAGCAGGGAGGTACCCAGGTCGGGTTGCTTGGCGATCAACCCCACTGGCATGCCGATGAGCAGGGCACAGATCGCCAGGTCCTTCAGTCGCGGCGGCAACTCGCGACGGCTGAGGTAGGCCGCCACCATCAGCGGCATGGCCAGCTTCATCAACTCCGACGGCTGGAAGCGGATCACCCCGGGGATCACCAGCCAACGCTGGGCGCCCATGCCCATGTCCCCCACCAGCTCCACCGCCACCAGCATCAACAGGCCGGCGACATAGACGGGCAGTGCCCAGCGCAGCAGCGTGGCCGGGGTGAGCTGGGCGAGCAGCACCATCACCACCAGTGCCACCCCGAAACGGATGCCCTGGGCGATCACCGCCTCGAGCCGCTGGCCGCTGGCACTGTAGAGCACCGCCAGCCCGGCGAGCATCAGCACCAGCAGCATGACCAGCAGCCAGGGATCGAGGTGGGTACGCTCCCAGACGCTGCGACGGCGGGCGATGCCGCTCTCGGGGGGGCGGACCGGGTGGCCCCGCAGGGCACGAGTCAGGTCGATCAATGCCATGGGTCAGTTCCCCGCCACGTTGCCGGTATCGTTCTCCATTGCCTCGCGCAACTCCTCGACGTCGAGATCCTCATCGTCGAGCAACCAGGCGTCGGTCATGGCCCGTGCCAGGTGCGCGGCATGGGTACTGCCGCCACCGGCGTTCTCGACGATCACCGAGACGGCGATCTGCGGCTCCTCGAGCGGCGCGAAGGCCATGAACAGGGCATGGTCGCGCAGCCGTTCGGCGAGCTCCTCGGCGTTGTAGCGCTGATCCTGGCCCAGCGAGAAGACCTGGGCGGTGCCCGACTTGCCTCCCATGCGGTACTCGAGCCCCACCCCGGTGCGGCGCGCCGTGCCCTCGCTGCCGCTGAGCACCTTCTCCATGCCGGAGAACACCTTGTCCCACCAGGCGTCGGTGGCGAGGGAGATGTCCTCGGGGGTATCGGACAGCGCGAGCGGCACCCGATCCTCGCCGACCCGGCTGGCGATACGCGGCTTGACCCACTGTCCCCGGTTGGCGAGCACCGCGGTGGCGGTAGCCAGCTGCAGCGGCGTCACCTGCCAGTAGCCCTGGCCGATTCCCACCGACAGGGTCTCCCCGGGATACCAGGGCTGGTTGAAGCGACCACGCTTCCAGTCCCGCGACGGCATCAGGGCGGTACTCTCGCCGAAGACGTCGTGGGCGACCCGCTGGCCGAAGCCGAAGGCACTCATGTTCTCGTGGAGCCGGTCGATACCCATGTCGTGGGCCAGCGAGTAGTAGTAGGTGTTGTTGGAGACGGCGATGGAACGCTCCATGTCGACCCGGCCATGCCCCCAACGCAGCCAGTTGCGATAGCGCCGCGAGTCGTTGGGCAACTGGTAGTAGCCGGGATCGAAGATCGTCCTGTCCGGGGTGATCACCCCCTCGACCAGGCCAGCCAGGGCCAGGAAGGGCTTGATGGTGGAGCCCGGCGGATACTGGCCACGAATGGCGCGGTTGAACAGGGGCAGGTCGATGTCCTCCTGCAGCGCCCGGTAGGACGCCACATCGATGCCGGTGACGAACTGGTTGCTGTCGAACCCCGGCACCGAGACCATGGCCAGGATCTCGCCGGTCGCGGGTGCGATGGCGACGATCGAGCCACGTCGACCGTCAAGCAGCTCATAGGCCAGCTGCTGAAGCTCCTTGTCGAGGGTCAGGGTCAGGTTCTGCCCCGGCACCGGGTCGGTGCGGCCGAGCTCACGCAGCACCCGGCCACGGGCATTGGTCTCGACCTTGCGCAAGCCGGCCTGGCCGTGCAGGGCATCCTCGTAGAAGCGTTCGACCCCGGTCTTGCCGATGAAGTGGGTACCGGCATAACGCCCCGTATCCAGGGCCTGAAGCTCCTCGGCGTTGATGCGCCCGACGTAGCCCAGGGCATGGGCCATGATCTCGGCATCGGGATAGTAGCGCAGCAATTGGGCCTCCACCTCGACCCCGGGCAGGCGGTGGCGATTGACCGCCAGCCGCGCGATCTGGTCCTCGTCGAGGTCGCTCATCAGCAGGGCCGGCTGGAAGGGCCGCTGGCGCTGGCGCGACCGCACCCGGAAGGCTTCGGCCTCCTCGTCGGGCAGCTCGAGGAGCCGTACCAGCAGTGTCAGGGTGGCATCCAGGTCATCGACCCGTTCCCGCACCAGCGTGAGGTTGTAGGTGGGACGGTTCTCGGCCAGCAGTATGCCGTTGCGGTCGTAGATCAGGCCGCGGGTCGGAGGCAGCGGCTCCACCCGGACCCGGTTCTTCTCCGAGCGCGTGCTGTAGACCTCGTGCTGCACCACCTGCAGATAGACCAGCCGCCCCATCAGCAGGCCGGTCAGGGCGAAGACCAGCAGTATCGCCAACAGCGAACGCACGCGAAAGGTTCGCAGTTCCTGCTCTGGGTTCTTCAGGGTCTCGCGTCGCTCACGCATTCTCGGCAATGGCCTCGGCTGGCGCCCCGCACCCAGGCGGGGCTCACGTCGGTTACAGGGGCACCTTCGAGGGTCGGGGACGACTCAACGGTGATAGGGATGGCCCACCATCAGGGTCCAGGCACGATAGAGCTGCTCGGCGAGCAGGATGCGTACCAGCGGATGCGGCAGGGTCAGCGGCGACAGCGACCAGCGCTGGTCGGCGCCGGCCGAAAGCGACGGCTCGAGGCCATCCGGGCCACCCACCAGCAGCGCCACGTCACGCCCCTCGAGCCGCCACGCCTCGGCCTCCCGTGCCAGTTGCTCGGTGCTCCAGGCCTTGCCGCCCACCTCCAGGGCCACCACGCGCTCGTCTCCCCTGAGCCGGGCACGGATGCGCTCGGCCTCGAGAGCGACCGCCCGGGTCACGTCGGCATTCTTGCCACGCTGCCCCGGCGCGAGCTCCTCCACCTCCAGGGCGAAATCCCGGGGCAACCGCTTGCGATACTCCTCGACACCCTGGGTCACCCAGCCGGGCATGCGGTTCCCCACCGCCAGCAGGCGGACCCTCATGCGCCGCCTGCCTCGCCTCCGCTACGCGGTCCACGCACTTCCAGCGATTCGGCGTCGCAGGGCAGGTCTGCCCAGAGCCGCTCGAGATCGTAGAGCTGGCGAGTTTCGGGAAGCATCACGTGGACCACCAGGTCGCCGAGATCCACCAGCACCCAGTCGGCGCCGCTCTCGCCCTCGACACCCAGCGGCTGGATGCCGCTGGCCTTGGCCTTCTCGACCACGTTGTCGGCCAGCGCCGCCACATGGCGGGTGGAGGTTCCGCTGGCAATCACCATCAGATCGGTCACGCTGGTCAGGCGCGAGACATCCATCAGGCTGATGTCTCTGGCCTTGAGCTGCTCCAGCGCATCCACCGCCAGAGTCTTGAGTGCGTCGATATGCATAGCCCTTTGTGTCAGCCCTTCGTTGAAGTTACCGTCATTGTACTGGTTTGCGACTGCTCTCAGGAACCAGAATAGAAACCATGGGCCAGGATCTTCGCCTCCACCGCCTCGGGAAGCAGGTAGCGCACGCTGCGCCCCTCGGCCAGGCGCCGACGCACCTCGGTGGCCGAGATCGCCATGCGCGAGGGCAGCGCCAGGCGCAGCAACGACCCTGCCGGCCGGTCCATCAGGGTCTCGGCGGAGTCGACCTCGCGCCCGTCGAGCAGCGCCATTAGTGCCGCCGGCAGCGGTGCGGCGAAGTCGGGGCGGTCGATCACCACCACATGGGCCAGCTCGAAGAGCCGTTCGGGCTCGTGCCAGTCGGCCAGGCGCCGGAAGGCGTCGTGACCCAGCGCCATCACCAGGCGGGCCCGCCCGCCGAACTCCTCGCGCAGCGAGGCCAGGGTGTCGGCACTGAAGGAGGGGCCATCGCGCCTCAGCTCGCGGGGATCGGCGATAAGCCCCGGCGTGTCGCCGATGCCCAGGCGCAGCAGCTCGAGCCGGTCGACGGGAGCGACATGCGGCTCCCCCCGCAGCGGGGGCATGCTGGCGGGAATCATGTGCACGCTATCCAGGGCGAGCGTTTCGCGCAGTTCCACGGCGCTGCGCAGGTGACCCAGGTGCACCGGATCGAAGGTGCCGCCAAGCATGGCGACACGCGGCGGGGCATCGGCCCGCGCCGGCAAGCTGCGCGGCGTGTCAGGGGTCACTGGCGAACCTGGCCATCACCGAGGACGATGTACTTGCGGGTGGTGAGCCCCTCGAGGCCCACCGGGCCGCGGGCGTGGAGCTTGTCGGTGGAGATGCCGATCTCCGCGCCCAGGCCATACTCGAAGCCGTCGGCGAAGCGGGTCGAGGCATTGACCATCACCGAGCTGGAGTCGACCTCGGCCAGGAAACGACGGGCCAGGCCGTAATGCTCGGTGACGATGGCGTCGGTGTGGTGCGAACCGTAGCGCTCGATGTGCGCGATCGCCGCGTCGATGCCGTCCACCACACGAATCGCCAGCACCGGCGCCAGGTATTCGGCCTGCCAGTCCGCCTCGGTGGCGGCGGTCGATGCAGGGAGGATGGCACGGGTACGCTCGCAGCCGCGCAGCTCGACGCCGTGCTCGGCGTAGGCCGCGGCCAGCTTCGGCAGCAGCGCCTCGGCCACCGGCGCGTCCACGAGCAGGGTCTCCATGGTGTTGCAGGTGCCGTAGCGATGGGTCTTGGCATTCACCGCGATGGCCAGCGCCTTCTCCGGGTCGGCGGTGGCATCGATGTAGACGTGGCAGACCCCGTCCAGGTGCTTGATCACCGGCACCCGCGCCTCGCGGGAGATGCGCTCGATCAGCGACTTGCCGCCCCGCGGGATGATCACGTCGACATACTCCGGCATGGCGATCAGCCGGCCCACGGCGGCACGGTCGGTGGTCGCCACCACCTGCACCGCCGCCTCGGGCAGCCCGGCATCGCGCAGACCGGCGCGGATGCAGGCGGCGATGGCGGCGTTGGACTCGCACGCCTCGGAACCGCCGCGCAGGATGCAGGCATTGCCCGACTTGAGGCACAGGCTGGCGGCCTCCAGGGTGACGTTGGGGCGCGACTCGTAGATGATACCGATCACCCCCAGGGGCACACGCATCTGGCCCACCTGGATGCCGCTGGGGCGCGAATGCAGGCCATCGATCTCGCCCACCGGGTCCGGCAGCGCCGCGACCTGGGCGAGCCCTTCGACCATGGCGTCGAGGCGGCCGTCGTCCAGCGCCAGGCGATCGAGCAGCGCGGCATCCAGGCCGCTATCCCGCCCCCGCGCCAGGTCGCGGGCATTGGCGGCGAGCAGCTCGGCCCGCGCCTCGGTGAGCCGCTCGGCCATGGCCAGCAGCGCGGCATTCTTGGGGCCGGTGGCCGAGCGGCGCATCTCGGCGGCCGCAGCGCGGGCCGCCTGACCGAGGCGCTCCATGTAGGCATCGACATCGCCGATGCTCGCGGCGCCGGCGGCCAGGTCGGAAGACGAAACGGAGTGGGAGGCGTAAGCAGTCATGCCGTAGAGTGTCTCCTGAGGCCGGCGCCACCGAGACAGGGACGACGCCGACGTTATACTGTGCGGAAAACCGGGAAGGGATTCATAGTAAGCCACCATGCAGAGCAAGTACAAAATCGGTCTGCTGAGAGGCAACCTGCTGGCCGCGGCCCTGTTGCTGGCGCTCCTGGCCCCCGCCGCGCCCACCCTCCCCGAGGCCCTGCTGCTGTGGCTGGCGACGGGCTGGCTGGGGGTGACCGCCGGGCTGCTCGAATTCAGCCATCGCCGTCCGGCCATGGTGCCGTGGCAGCTGTTGCCCAGCCTGCTGCTGGCCGCCCTGCTGTGGGTCGCCCCCGAGCGCTACCTGATCTGGCTGTGGGGCTGGGCGGTACTGATCATGCTGCCCCAGCCCGCCTGGATGACCGGGCTCAACGTCCTGCTCGCCGGACTCACCTGGTGGTCGCTATGGGACAGGATGAGCCTGGAGCAGGCCGCGCTCTCGGGACTGGTCCTGGCCGGCCTGTTGCTGCTCGGCCTGGTCCGCAGCCGTGACCTGCAACCGCTGCCCGGCGCCGCTCGCCGCCGCATGCGCCTGATCCCGGGACTGCGTCTCTGGCCCCGGAGCCAGCTCTCCCACGACCTGGTGCGCGAGCGGGCACGGGCCCAGCGCGAGGGTGTCCACGCCGAACTGCTGATACTCCAGACCTCCCCCGGCCAGCTCTGGCCGCTGGCACGCCGGCTCTGCCAACTCACCCGCAGCTTCGAGAACTGCTACCGTCTCGACCGACACACCCTGGCGACGCTGCTGCTGAGTCGCGACGCCGAACAGGCCGGACAGCGCCGCGACCGCCTGCTGCAGGCCCTCGGCACACCGACCCGGCTGCGCGTTGCCGCTCTCTCCCGGGTCGAGTCGCTCGGCGACGAATGCCGCGCCCTGGAACGCCAGCATATGCCCGTGACCGTGATCCGGGAGCCCGAGCATGATTGAGCCCCGACCCGCACGATTGCATGCCCTGGTCTACGCCACCGGCGCCCTGCTGCTGCTGGGCCATGCCCTGTGGCTCTACCTGATGGGCGACTATCCGAACATCCTGCTCCCGGTGCTGCTGACCCCGCTGATGCTGCTCGCGGCCCTGTTGCGCCTGGGCCAGGACGACCATGCACGACTGTCGGCCTACCTGGTACTGATCTGCGGCTACCTGCTGATTGCCGTGGCACTACCCCAGCAGGCCGCGCTCGCGCCACTGTGGCTGGGCCTGCCGGCGGTGCTCACCCTGCTGCTGCTGCCACTGGGGCCGGCCATGCTGCTCAACGTCACGCTGGTGCCGATCTGGCTGATCCTGGTCGGCGAGGAACATCTCGATCGCGAGCTGACGCTGAGCTACCTGGCGCTGGTCGTGGTGGCCGGACTGACGCCCTGGGAATTCCTGCGTCAGCAGGCGCTGTTGCGCGCCACCGACCCACGCGACCCGGAGTGCTCGGCGATCAACCGCGAGACCCTGCACGACCGGCTGCACAGCGAGTGCGAGCGGGCCGAGCTGCTGGATCAGCGCCTCGCGGCGCTGCTTCTCCATCTGCCCCAACTCGACATGGCCGGCGAGCAGTTCGGCCCCACGGCCCGCCAGGCCCTGCTCGATGCCGTCTGCCAGGAGATCGACAAGCGCTGCCGCGACCACGACCTGCTGGGCCGAGAGGGCCCGGCCGACTTCTGGCTGGTACTGCCCGACACCAGCGAGAATGGCGCCATGCTGGTGCGTCAGCGTCTCGAGCAGTCGCTGGAGCGCACCGTGCTGCTGGAGACCGGCCCGATCGAGACCCGCATGGCACTCTGCCTGCTGCAGCCACTGGAGACAGCGGAACACTTCGAGCAGCGCCTGCAGGCCCGGACCCAACGCCTGGCCGAGATCTGATTCCCTGCCGCCGACCACGGAGTTCCTACTTGAGTCTTGCCGACACCCTCTACCAGTTGACCCCTTCCCCCACCCTGCTGCTGCTGATCATCGCCGCCATCGCCCTGGTGGAATCCCTGGCACTGGTCGGCCTGCTGGTACCCGGCGTGGTCCTGATCACCGCCGCGGCCTCCCTGGCCGGCCATCAGGAGATCGCCCTGCCGACGGTCATCGTGGTCGCCTTCGCCGGTGCCGTGGTGGGTGACGGCGTAAGCTTCGCACTGGGCTACACCCAGCGCGAAAGGGTCACCCGCCTGTGGCCCCTGTCGCGCCACCCCGAGTGGCTGGCAAGGGGCGCCCGTTTCTTCCAGCGCTATGGCACCCTGTCGGTATTCTTCGGTCGCTTCGTCGGGCCGGTGCGCCCGATGGTGCCGATGATCGCCGGCATGCTGCACATGTCGCCGCGCGCCTTCACCTGGGCCAACCTCGCCTCGGCGGCCCTGTGGGCTCCCGCCTACGTGCTGCCCGGCTACCTGCTGGGACGTACCTGGCAACAGCTGCTGGACCTGCCGGAGGGTACCGAGACCTGGCTGATCACCCTGGCCGTGCTGCTGGTGGCACTGGCGGTGGTATTCTCCTGGCTGCGCCAGCAGGTCACCCGCCCCGGGCGTCTCTATCGCCTGGCGGCCAACGGCGCGCGGCGCCATCCGGTGATGCGGCGCTTCTGGCTGGCCCAGAGCTGGCGGGGACAGGGCGAGGTGCCGCTCGCCAGCTGGCTGCTGCTGATCCTCGCCCTGGGCGCACTCTCGGGCTGGACCCTGATGGTGATCCAGCAGCAGGGGCCGCTGGACATGGACCTGCGCGTCGATTCGCTCTTCGCGGCACTGGCCACCCCCACCTTGCAGCGTGCCGGCCAGGTGCTCGCCCGGATCGGCGACACCTACGGGGTGCTGGCCCTGGTGCTGCCCTGGGGCCTGTGGCTGCTGTGGAAGCGGCACCTGGCCGCCTTCGTGCACATTTCGGCCGGACTGGGCGGCATCGCCCTGCTCAACACCCTGGGCAAGGCACTGATCGGTCGCGACCGCCCCGGCACCCCGGACTACCTGACCGGCTCCCTGGCCTACCCCAGCGCCCATGCCTCCACCGCCGTGGTGGTGGCCGGCCTCGCCGCCGCCTTCATCGCCCGGGAACTGCCCCATCGACAGCGTCACTGGATCTACTGGGGAGCGATCCTGTTCGTCGTCCCCATGGCGCTCTCGCGGCTGATGATCGGCGTGCACTGGCTCAGCGATCTGGTCGGCGGCGCCCTGCTCGGACTGGTGGTCTGCGCCCTGGTGCACCTGGCCTGGCAACAGAAGCCGCATCCACGGCTCGCCCCCTGCCCCTGGTGGTGGCTCGGCGCCGCTTCGCTGGCCCTGGTCGGCGCCCGGGTGGCCTGGCTACCGCCGGTCTAGGAGCCTGTCGGATTTGACCGATCGTCGCGAGGAACACGGATTTCGAGACAAGTTTATCGATCTGATGAGGCGAATAGCGCGCTATTTAACGAATCAGATCGAATGAAATTGGCCGAAAGCCCGGGTTTCGTAGCAGATCAGCGTTAAGTCCGACAGGCTCCTGGGCCGGGCCCCCTACCCCAGGGCAAGCCACAGCCCGACGCCGACCATCAGCGTGCCGGCGATGCGGTTGAGCAGGCGCACGTTGCCGCTCTCGCCGAGCAGCCGGCGCAGGCTGCGCCCACCGGCAGCGTAGAGCAGCAGGCAGAGGAACTCGATGGCCAGGATCAGCGCGATCAACACGGCAAGCTGGCCGGCCAGCGCCCGGGAGGCGTCGAGGAAGGGCGGCAACAGGGCGACGAAGAAGGCCCAGCCCTTGGGGTTGGCCACCGCGGTGAGAAACCCCTGCAGTGCCAGCTGCCCGCGTGAGGCCGGTGGCAGCTCGACGCTCTCGAGCGGAATCGCCATGCGCCCCCGGGAGCGCCACATCATCACCCCCAGATACCCCAGGTAGGCGCCGCCCACCCACTTGAACAGCGCGAACAGCTCCGGCTGACGCAGCATCAGCGTGGCCACTCCGGCACCGGCGGCGGCGGCCACCAGGCCCACCCCGACCAGCTCGCCCGCCATCATCCACAGGGTGCGCCTCACGCCCTGGGTCATCCCCAGCACCATGGATAGCGTCATGCACATGCCGGGGGTCAGCGACACGAGCAGGAAGGTCGGCACGAAGACCGACAGCAGCGACAGCTTGATCATCATCGCAGGCCTCGTCCTTGTGTGCCCCCAGCCTGGCAGGAGCGGGTGACACCACCGTGACGACTCCCATACCGGGAGCCTCCCGTCATTCGCCCCAGCGTGGCACCAGGCGATGCTCGATCCCCAGTTGGTTGAGGATCCGCGCCACGATGAAGTCGACCAGGTCGTCGATGCTCGACGGCCGATGGTAGAACCCCGGCGCCGCCGGCAGGATGACCGCGCCCATGCGGGTCAGGCTCAGCATGTGCTCGAGGTGGATCGCCGAGAAGGGCGTCTCCCGAGGCACCAGGATCAAGCGGCGACGCTCCTTGAGCGCCACGTCGGCGGCGCGCTCGATCAGGTTGTTGCTGGCCCCCGTGGCCACCGCCGAGAGGGTGCCGGTGGAGCAGGGACAGATCACCATCGCCGACGGCGCCCCGGACCCGGAGGCCACCGGTGCCATCCAGTCCTCGCGGGCGAAGCAGCGGATCTGGCCGGGGGCCGCGCCGCTGCGCTCGGTCAGCGCCTCGGCCAGCCGCTGCGGGCGCACCGGCAGGTCGGCCCCGGTCTCGGTGGCGATCACCAGATGGGCAGCCTTGGAGATCATCACCCAGACCGCGTGGTCGGCCGCCACCAGCGCCTCGATCAGGCGCAGGCCGTACTGGGCCCCGGAAGCCCCGGTGATGGCCACGGTGACCGGTTCGCGCAGCTCGTCAGCCATGGGCGGCCTCCAGCGCGGCCAGCAGCTTCTCGTGGATACCGCCGAACCCGCCGTTGGACATCACCACGATGCGATCGAGCGGACGCGCCTCGACCACCAGGGCGGCGACCAGCGCGTCGAGATCCTCGTGCAACCGGGACGGCACCGGACTCGCCTCGAGCAGCGGCGCCAGCGACCAGTCGAGCTCCGGGGACTGGTACCAGAAGGCGGCATCGGCGGCGGCGACGCTGCCGGCGAGGCGATCGCGCAGGGTGCCCAGGCGCATGGTGTTGGAGCGCGGCTCGATCACCGCCAGCAACCGGCCGCGCGCGGTAGCGGCGCGCAGCCCCTCCAGGGTGGCGGCGATGGCCGTGGGATGGTGGGCGAAATCGTCGATCACCTGGATCCCGGCCACCTCGCCGCGCAGCTCCTGGCGCCGGCGAGGGGACTCGAAGCGCGACAGCGCCGCACAACCGCGGGCCAGGTCGATCCCGCACACCCTCGCCGCCGCCAGCGCGGCCAGGGCGTTGCGGGCGTTGTAGGCGCCGGTCAGCGTCCAGTCGACCACGGCGTCCTCGTCGACGCTTTCCTCACCCTGGCCCTCCTGGTGGATCACCCGGAAGCGGGAGGCGTCCTCGCGCTCGAGCGCCAGCCGCCAGGGACTGGCGGCGTCGCTGCCGAAGCGGACGACCGGCGTCCAGCAGCCCTGCTCGAGCACCCGGTCGAGCGCCGGTTCACCGTCGGCCACCAGCAGCCGGCCCCGGCCGGGCACGGTGCGCACCAGGTGGTGAAACTGCCGCTCGATGGCGGCGAGGTCGGGAAAGATGTCCGCGTGGTCGAACTCGAGGTTGCCGAGGATCGCGATCTCGGGCCGGTAGTGGACGAACTTGGAGCGCTTGTCGAAGAACGCCGTGTCGTATTCGTCGGCCTCGACCACGAAGGGGGCGTCATGGGCCCCGAGACGCGCCGAGACGCCGAAGTTGCGCGGCACCCCGCCGATCAAAAAGCCCGGGGCGAGACCGGCGGACTCCAGCAGCCAGGCCAGCAGGCTGGCCGTGGTGGTCTTGCCGTGGGTGCCGGCCACGGCGATCACCCGCCGCCCGGCCAGCACCTGCTCGGCGAGCCACTGGGGCCCCGAGACATAGGGCAGCCCCAGGTCGAGCAGCGCCTCGACCTCGGGGTTGCCCCGGGACAGCGCATTGCCCACCACCACCAGGTCGGGGCACGGCGAGAGGTTGGCGGCGGCGTAGCCCTCGGCCAGGTGGATACCGGCCTCCTCGAGCTGGGTGCTCATGGGCGGATAGACATTGGCATCCGAACCGCTGACGGTGTGGCCAAGCTCCCGGGCCAGCAGCGCCAGGCTGCCCATGAAGGTGCCACAGATGCCGAGAATATGAAGGTGCATGCTGTCTCCGACTGCATCGTGCCGCCGCAGGCCGCGGCGCGGTCACGGGAGACTAGCATGGTGCCCGCGGCGCGCTCCAGCGGGCACCGTCGCAGGCGGGGCACAAGCCCGCTTGACCTCCTCGGCTGCACAGATGCAGGACTCGCCGCTTTCGGCTAGAATCACACCCCTTTCGACCCCGAAGGAATCACTGAATAGACCGGCGGCGCGGTCGCCCGGACCGCTATTCAGTGATTCCTGGACGCTACCCAGGAGCAGGAAAGCCCCCATGGCCCAGCACAACGCCTTCTACGCCCAGTCCGGCGGCGTCACCGCCGTGATCAATGCCAGCGCCTGCGGCGTGATCGAGGCCTGCCGCCGCCACCCGGACCGCATCGGCAAGGTCTATGCCGGCCACAACGGCATCATCGGCGCGCTGACCGAGGACCTCATCGATGTCAGCCAGGAATCCGACGAGACCATCGCCGCCCTGCGCCACACCCCGGGTGGCGCCTTCGGCTCCTGTCGCTACAAGCTCAAGGACATCGAGAGCCACCGCGCCCAGTACGAGCGGCTGATCGAGGTGTTCAAGGCCCACGACATCCGCTACTTCTTCTACAATGGCGGCGGCGACAGCGCCGACACCTGCCTCAAGGTCTCCCAGCTCTCCGAGAAGCTGGGCTATCCGCTGACCGCCATCCACGTGCCCAAGACCGTGGACAACGACCTGCCGATCACCGACAACTCGCCGGGCTTCGGCAGCGTGGCCAAGTACATCGCCACCTCGACCCTGGAAACCTCGCTCGACATCGCCTCGATGTGCGCCACCTCCACCAAGGTGTTCGTGCTCGAGGTGATGGGACGCCACGCCGGCTGGATCGCCGCCGCCGGGGCGCTGGCCGGCAACGGCGAGGGCGAGCCGCCCCACCTGGTGATCTTCCCCGAGGTGCACTTCGACCGTGCCGCGGTGATGGCCCGGGTCGAGGAGGCGGTGCAGAAGTACGGCTACTGCGTGATCGTGGTCTCCGAGGGCGCCCGCTACGAGGACGGCACCTTCCTCGCCGACTCCGGCAACACCGACGCCTTCGGCCACCGTCAGCTGGGCGGCGTGGCGCCGACGCTCGCCGGCATGGTCAAGCAGGACCTGGGCTACAAGTACCACTGGGCGGTGGCCGACTACCTGCAGCGTGCCGCCCGTCACCTGGCCTCGAAGACCGACGTCGACCAGGCCTACGCCGTGGGCGAGAAGGCCGTGGAACTCGCCCTCGACGGCAAGAACGCCATGATGCCGGCGATCAAGCGCGTCTCCGATGCCCCCTACGCCTGGCGCATCGAGGCCGCGCCGCTGGCCGAGGTGGCCAATCGCGAGAAGTTCATGCCCCGGGAGTACATCCGCGAGGACGGCTTCGGCATCACCGAGGCGTGCCGCCAGTACCTCTCGCCGCTGATCCAGGGCGAGGACTTCCCGCCGTTCGAGAACGGCCTGCCGAGGGTCGCCCGGCTCAAGCGTGCCAAGGTCGAGCGCAAGCTGCCCGAGTTCAAGCTCTAGGCTTCGGGCTTCGGGCTTCGGGCTTCGGGCTTCGGGCTTCGGGCTTCGGGCTTCGGGCTTCGGGCTTCGGGCTTCGGGCTTCGGGCTTCGGGCTTCGGGCTTCGGGCTTCGGGCACTAGTCTGCTCGCAGCTCGTGGCCCGTGCCCCCTATGGGGTCAGCCTCGGCGCTTACCGCAACAGCCACGACAGCACCAGCAGCAACAACAGGATACCGGCGACCCCCTGCCAGAAATTGGCCGGCTCGCGCAGCATCCGCGGACTGCTGCGGCCACTGTCACGCTCGGCACCCAGCGGCCGACGCAGGGCATGCAGGAACTCCGACATGCGCCGATAGCGCAGCGAGCGTTGCGGATCCAGCGCCCGGCGCAGGGCGTCGTCCAGCGCCGGCGTCACCTCGGGATTGAGGGTGCGGGCACTGCGATAGGCGAGCTGCTCCAGATCGGTGTGGCTGCGCAGTCGGTTGGGTGTCAGGGAATAGGGCAGCTCGCCGGTCAGTAACCAGTAGACGGTGGACGCCAGCGAGTACTGATCGCTGCGGCGCCCCACCGAATCCCCCAGGGCGTACTCCGGGGCACTGTGCTCGGTGAGCCCCACCTGATGCACCAGTTCCCGGGAGCGCTTGTGGCCGTCCACGTCGCGCAGGTGGCAGGCACTGAAGTCGGCCAGCACCACCTGGCCATGGGAGTCGATCAGCACATTGCCGGGATGGATCTGCTGGTGCAGCAGGTCACGGTGGTGCAGCGCCTGTACCGCCTTGCCGAGCTGGTTGGCGATATCAAGCCGCTGGACCAGGCTCGCCTGGGGATGCCGGCGCGCCCACTCGATCAGGGTCTCCCCCTCCACGTAGGCCATCAGGTAGTAGAGATAGCGCCGCGGCCGCGAGGACTCCATGATGCGCACCACGAAGGGCGACTTGACCCGCTCCACCACCCACTGCTGGAGCAGGAAGTGCTCCAGGTAGGCGTTGCGGTTCGAGAGCTCGGGACTCGGCGCCTTCATGACCATCTCCCGCTCGGTGTGCACGTCGCGCACGCGGTAGACCCGCGACTGAGCGGTGCGCGACAGCACCGCCTGCACCTCCAGTCCATCCAGGCGCTCGCCGGGGGCGAGCTCCGGGGGGATCGGCAGGTCGCCGTAGACCCGGCCCGGAGAGTCCTGCTCCTCGTCGGGCAACTGGTCGATGCGCACCAGCTGGAAGCAGAACTGCTCGGCCCCATAGCCCCGCTCCTGGGCACGGGCGACCGCCGCCCCGGCGAGGCGCTCGCAGGCGGCATCCAGGTCACTGGCGTCCTGGCGGATCAGCTGCACGTATTCCGAGGGCATCAGGGTGCCCAGGGCCACCTGGGTGGTGAACAGGAAGAGGTCGCCCTGCTTGAGGGGGGTGCGCACATAGTCGATGTCGATGCTGCCGTCCATGCCGAGCGCGCGGGAGGGGTAGCGATAGCCACCCAGGTCGGCGACATGGTCGCGGGAAAGCTGCTCGAACTCGGCGCCGCGCAGCCGGAATACCAGGGTGTCGCCCATGTGGAAGAGGTGCGCCTCGCGACCACGGTAGACCACGGCCGAGAGCGAGGCGACATAGCTCCCCTCCTCGAGGTGCTGGCTCTGGCTGTAACACCAGCCGTTGAGGGCGCGCAGCACCCGGGTGGCCGAGGTCTTGATGTCCCAGTGGTCGGGGGTCGAGAAATAGTCCGCCAGGAAGCCGCGCACGCTGAGGTCGCCCGCCTGCTTGGCGATGGCGTTGCGCGAGGTGGAGTCACTGATCACCGCACAGGCGCCCTTGGCACGCAGCAGGGTCGGCTCGGGAACGCGGACCGACATCGAGCTGCGATGCCGGCGCAGGTCCGGGGCCACGAAGGCCTGTCCATAACTCAGTGACAGCTGGGCGGATGCCAAGTTGCTCTCCTCGGGGTCGAACTCGGGGTCGATACGGCACGTCGTCACGCGCCGGGGATCCATCGGAACACCATGATACACTCGTGTTGGTGCGGCGAGGGTGTCAACCAAAGCCGAACACCGCCTCCCCTGCCCGGCCATCTCGCCACGGCAAGGCCCACCCTCCCATTGCAGCACCTATGTCGCATTGGTAATCCCCGTTACGGCTCCGTATAATTCGCCGGATTTTTCGCCTATCCGGATTTTCGCCAACCGAAGGAAGCGACGATGAACTTCGACAACATCCCCGCCGGCAAGGAACTTCCCAACGACGTCTATGTGGCGATCGAGATCCCGGCCAACCACACGCCGATCAAGTACGAGATCGACAAGGACATGGGGGCGCTGCTGGTCGACCGCTTCATGGCCACGCCGATGTTCTATCCGGCCAATTACGGCTTCATTCCGCATACCCTCGCCGACGATGGCGATCCGCTGGACGCCCTGGTGGTGACACCCTATCCGGTCCAGGCCGGTGCGGTGATCCGTGCCCGCCCGGTCGGCATCCTCAACATGACCGACGAGGCCGGCGAGGACGCCAAGCTGGTCTGCGTGCCGCACCCCAAGCTCTCCACCCTCTATGACGACATCCAGGAGGTCACCGACCTGCCCGAGCTGCTGCGCCAGCAGATCGCCCACTTCTTCGAGAACTACAAGGATCTCGAGAAGGGCAAGTGGGTGAAGGTGGAATCCTGGGAAGGCGCCGAGGCCGCCCGCAAGGCCATCGAGAAGGCCGTGGCGGCCCACGACAAGGCCTGAGCACGCCTCGCGCACACGCGAACGGGCCGCCCGCCGGGCGGCCCGTTCGTCTAGTTAGTCGTCCTGCCGGCACTCACTCCGGGGAGGCGTCGACCTCCGGCCCCTCCCCGGCCGCGTCCGGGGCGGTCTCCGTTATCGGTTCCGGCTCGCCACGCTGCTGCTCCTCCCCGGGCGACGCCAGCCCCGGCGGCGGGCTCTCGGCCTCGACCTCCTCGCTGCGCTCCACCGCCTCCACCGGCGGCTCGACCGGCTCCGGCTCCTCCTCGAGCGCATCGGGGGTGGCCAGCCCGGCCGGAGGCGCCTCGAACGCCCGGGCCAGCTCCCGCGCCAGGTCCCGGGCGCGGATCACATGGTTGGCCATCACCAGCGAGTGGTTGGCGAAGATGCCGAAGCCCGAACCGTTGAGCACCACCGGACTCCACAGGCGGCGCTGGGTTCGCTCGAGCTCGGCGACGAGCATCTCCCACTCGTCCAGCACACCGGCCCGCTCGATCGCGTCCGCCTGGTCGCGACGCACCGCCTGAAGCAGATGCACCAGCGCCCAGCCGGCCCCCCGGGCCTCGAAGAAGATGTCGTCGACCCGGTGCCAGGGCGTGCGCGGGGGCAACTCGTCGGCATCGATGCCCAGGTCGCGCAGCCGTTCGCGGCTGCCGACGCTGGCGGAGAGCCGCAGCCCCAGGTCATCGAGGCGCCCGGCGACCTGCTCCAGCCAGGCCGACAGACCGGCGCCTTCGGCGAAGCCGGCACCGCCCGCCTCGCCCAGCGCCGCCAGATACTCGTCCAGTGCCTCCAGCGCCTGCTCGAGCCGGTGCTCGGTTGAGGGATAGAACCAGTCGCGGCCGTCTCCCCTCAACCGCTCGGCGACCTCCTCCAGCACCGGAGCCTCGACCGCCTCCATGGTTGATAATGCCCGGGAGAGATCGCGGGCCTGGTTCAACACCCCCAGCTCCCAGTTGGGCATGTTGTCCAGCCACAGACCCGGTGGCACGAGGTCATTGCGCAGGTAGCCGCCGGGCTTGTCGAGCAGGGTGCTCACCACGGTCATCAGGGTGGCGGTGGTGACGGCACCGCGGGACGCCGGGGTGGAGGCCGCCTCGCCACGCCGTTCGGCGGTGGCCTGTTCGATGTCGAAGGCGGCCGGCTCCCGGCTCCACCAGATACCCAGCGCCACGGTCACCAGCAGGGCGACCACTACCAGCGCCAGCAACGGTTTCCATATCCAGCCATAGTCCGGACGTTCGAGCACCTCGGTCTTCCTGCGGCGCCTGGCGGCGCCCTTCTCCGTCAAAGCCATGTTCCTGTTTCCCTGCGAGTGGCAAAGGCAGCGGCGCGACAATGGGGCGCAGCCGAGACCGGCATCGGGCGATCCACAGTGCCGGCATCCTGCGTTATCCTAGCAGCTGATCTCTCCCGCGGCGCCCGGCACGGAACCCCCGAGTGACCGCGAGGGTCATAGTCGCGCCCACCCGGAGAAGGAAAACCGTCTTGATCATCCGACGTCTGGCCTGCCTGCTCGCCCTGATACTGCTGCCGCTCACCGGACACGCCCAGTGGTTCTCCTCGAGTGGCTCCAATGGCGACTTCCTGCCGGTGCTGGAGGCCTTCCAGCCCAGTGCCTGGCATGACGGCGAGACGCTCTTCGTCGGCGTCGAGAATGCCGACGGCTACTACCTCTATCGTCACCGCTTCGCTGTCGAGGCCGAGGACGGGGCGCTCGATCTGGGTGAGCCCCGGCTACCGCCGGGCGAGGCCAAGAGCGACGAGTTCCTCGGCGACGTCTACGTCTTCTACGATCGGGTGGTCTTCGAGGTGCCGCTCGAGAACGGCGCCGCGGGACCTCAGGACCTCACCCTGACCTTCCAGGGCTGCGCCGATGCCGGGCTCTGCTACCCCCCCGAACGGGTCGACCTGCAGGCCGCCGAGCGTTCGGCGCCGGCGGCCTTCGCCGGCTGGCGGGCCGACGGCGGCAGCGGTGATGCCAGCCTCTCCTCCACGACGCCCCCCGCGCCCCAGAGCCAGGATGGCCGCTTCAGCGCACTGATGAGCGATGCCAGCCTGCCGCTGGCGCTGGGCCTGTTCTTCCTCGCCGGGCTGGGGCTGACCTTCACCCCCTGCGTGCTGCCGATGGTGCCGATCCTGTCGTCGATCATCATCGGCCAGAAGCCGACCCGCCCGCGCGCCTTCGCCCTCTCGGCCAGCTACGTGGCCGGCATGGCGCTGACCTACGCCGCGGTCGGCGTCCTGATGGGACTGTTCGGCGCCGGCCTCAACCTCCAGGCGCGCCTGCAATCCGCCCCGGTACTGATTACCTTCGCGGCACTCTTCGTTCTCTTCGCCCTGGCCATGTTCGGCGCCTTCAACCTGCGTCTGGCCCCGCGGCTCGCAGGACGCATCGACGCCTGGCAGACCCGCGCCCAGCGTAGCGGCCCCGCTGGCCTGGCACTGGCCGGCTCGCTTTCGGTGCTGGTGGTCTCGCCCTGCGTCTCGGCGCCCCTGGCCGGGGCCCTGGTGTTCATCTCCACCACCGGTGACGCCATGCTGGGAGGCGCCGCCCTGCTCGCCCTGGGGCTCGGCATGGGCGTGCCGCTTCTGCTGGTCGGCACCTTCGGCACGACCCTGTTGCCGCGCACCGGCGCCTGGATGACGGGCGTGAAGATCGCCTTCGGCATCCTGCTGCTGGGGGTGGCGATCTGGCTGGTCGAGCGCCTTCTCCCCCCCGCCATGGCCCTGCTGCTGTGGGCGGCACTCGCCATCGGCAGCGCCCTGGCCCTGGGGGCACTGACACTCGGCCAGGCCCAGGGCTGGCCCCGGGTGCGTCAGGCCGCCGGCATCCTGCTGCTGGCCTGGGGCGTCGCCCTGGTGCTCGGCGCCGCCCGCGGCGCCCACGATCCGCTCCGCCCCCTGGCCCCTCTCCTGACCCAGCCCGGCCAGGCCGGCGAGACGCTCGAGATCACCACGGTGAGCCGGCTCGACACCCTGGAGGCAGCCCTCCGGGCGGCCAGTGACGAGGGCCGCCCGGCCTTCGTTCACTTCACCGCCGACTGGTGCATCTCCTGCAAGCAGATGGAGCGCCAGGTCTACCCCGACCCCCGGGTCGCCGATCCGCTCTCCTCGTTCGCCCGCATCAACGTCGACGTCACCGGGATCGACGACACCACCCGCGAGGTGCTCGACCGCTTCGGGCTGTTCGGCCCCCCGAGCCTGCTGTTCTTCGACGGCACCGAGGAGATCCGCCAGGCACGTATCCAGGGCGAGGTGCGGGCCCCCGCCCTGGCCAGCCACCTGGACGAGGTGCTGGAGTGGCTCGATACCCGTCAGGGCTGACCCGCCCATCCCTGGCGGGGAACCGTGAACATCGCCAATCGGGCGGTCAAACTCCGCGATCGAACGCTGTTCTCTGACTGGCTGGACATCCTCGCCGATTTTCGGCACACTCCGGCGTCAATGCCTTATCAAGGCCGATAGAGGCGGAAAGAGTCGCCATCTTGCCGTGATCTATTGCGAGTTGGTCCGGGTTGACAGCGTCGCCGGGGCCTCCCGCCACCCACCGATACCAATCGAGACAGAGTCATGGATATCCGCAAGGTCAAGAAGCTGATCGAACTGCTCGAAGAGTCCAACATCAGCGAAATCGAGATCCAGGAAGGCGAGGAATCGGTACGCATCAGCCGACACCCCAACGGCACCAACTGGCAACAGCCCATGCCCCAGGGCTATGCGCCACCGGCACCGGCAGCCGCCCCCCCGGCCGTGGCGGCACCCGCCGAACCCGCCGGTGAAGCGGCACCCGCCTACCAGGGCCACGCCGTGGCCT
Source organism: Halomonas sp. LMYGS-3 (assembly GCF_059509875.1). NCBI lineage: Bacteria > Pseudomonadati > Pseudomonadota > Gammaproteobacteria > Oceanospirillales > Halomonadaceae > Halomonas > Halomonas sp. LMYGS-3. The sequence goes on from NZ_JCAKFQ010000009.1 coordinate 156,442, forward strand.
CGCCCATGGTCGGCACCTTCTACCGCTCGCCGGCACCGGGCGCCAAGCCCTTCGTCGAGGTGGGCTCCAGCGTCAAGAAGGGTGACACCGTGTGCATCATCGAGGCCATGAAGATGATGAACCAGATCGAGGCCGATCGCGATGGCGTGATCGAGGCGTTCCTGGTCGAGGACGGCGAACCGGTCGAGTTCGACCAGCCGATGCTCGTCATCTCCTGATCTTCCCACAGACACTGGCGGACCCCATCATGCTGGACAAGGTTCTCATCGCCAATCGCGGCGAGATCGCCCTGCGCATCCTGCGCGCCTGCAGGGAGCTGGGCATCAAGACCGTTGCGGTCCACTCCAAGGCCGACCGCGAGCTGATGCACGTGCGCCTGGCCGACGAGGCCGTGTGCATCGGGCCGGCGCCCTCGGCCCAGTCCTACCTGAACATCCCGGCGCTGATCAGCGCCGCCGAAGTCACCGATTCCAGCGCCATCCACCCCGGCTACGGCTTCCTCTCCGAGAACGCCAACTTCGCCGAACAGGTCGAGCGCTCCGGCTTCACCTTCATCGGCCCCCGCGCCGAGACCATCCGCCTGATGGGCGACAAGGTCAGCGCCATCGAGTCGATGAAGAAGGCCGGCGTCCCCACGGTTCCCGGCTCCGACGGCCCGCTGCCGGAGGACGACGAGGGCGAGATCGTCGCCATCGCCCGGCGCATCGGCTATCCGGTGATCATCAAGGCCGCCGCCGGCGGCGGCGGCCGCGGCATGCGCGTGGTACACACCGAGGCGCACCTGCTCTCGGCGGTCACCGTCACCCGCACCGAGGCCCATTCGGCCTTCGGCGACGGCACCGTCTACATGGAGAAGTTCCTCGAGAACCCGCGCCACGTCGAGGTGCAGGTGCTGGCCGACGGCCAGGGCAATGCCATTCACCTCTATGATCGCGACTGCTCGCTGCAGCGCCGCCATCAGAAGGTGATCGAGGAGGCCCCCGCCCCGGGCATCGATCCCGCCGCCCGCGCCGAGGTGCTCGAGGCCTGCCGGCAGGCCTGCCTCACCATCAACTACCGTGGCGCCGGCACCTTCGAGTTCCTCTACGAGGACGGCCAGTTCTTCTTCATCGAGATGAACACCCGGGTCCAGGTGGAACATCCGGTCACCGAGATGGTCACCGGCGTGGATATCGTCCGCGAGCAGCTGCTTATCGCCTCGGGGCTGCCGTTGTCGGTCCGCCAGGAGGAGGTGCAGCTCAACGGCCACGCCTTCGAGTGCCGCATCAACGCCGAGGATGCCCGTACCTTCATGCCCTCCCCCGGCAAGGTGACCCTCTATCACCCGCCGGGCGGCCTGGGCGTGCGCATGGACTCCCACGTCTATACCGGCTACACGGTGCCTCCTTACTACGATTCGCTGATCGGCAAGCTGATCACCTGGGGCGCCGACCGCGAGAACGCCTTGACTCGTATGCGCAACGCCCTGGACGAATTGCTGGTGGAGGGCATCAAGACCAACACCGATCTGCACAAGGAGCTGGTGCGCGACGGCTACTTCCAGCAGGGTGGCGTGAATATCCACTACCTGGAAAAGAAGCTCGCACAGTAACTCGCACAGCGTTTCGCGGGGTGGCCGACGCCACCCCGTTTTCGTTTCCCGCTGTCTGTCACCCCGGCGATTCAATCGCCCCTTGACCCCTCTAGGAGCCCGTCATGCCCTGGCTGCAACTGAAGGCCCGTATCGCCCCCGAGCAGGCCGAGCCCCTGGAAGAGCTGCTGCTCGCCGAAGGTGCCACCGCCATCACCCTCCAGGACGCCCATGACCACCCGGTGTTCGAACCCGAGCGCGGCACCACCCCGCTGTGGGACGAGACGGTGCTCACCGGGCTCTACGACGACCTGGAGGGTATCGAGGCGATGCTCGAACGCCTCGCTGCCGCCTGGGCCGAGACGATCCCCGGCGAGCCGCTCCCCGAGATCGAGTACGAACTGCTCGCCGACCGCGACTGGGAGCGCGAGTGGATGGCGGACTTCACGCCGCTGCGCATGGGACAGCGGCTGTGGATCGTGCCGAGTTGGCACGAGCCCCCGGAGCCCGGTGCGGTGAACCTGCACCTCGACCCCGGGCTTGCCTTCGGCACCGGCACCCACCCCACCACGGCGCTCTGTCTGGCGTGGCTCGACGGCCTGGCGGTGGCCGGTGAGCTCGCGGATCGCGAGGTGCTCGACGTCGGCTGCGGCTCCGGGATCCTGGCCATCGCCGCCCTCAAGCTGGGCGCCGGCCGGGCAGTGGGTACCGACATCGATCCCCAGGCGCTGCAGGCGAGCCGCGACAACGCCGAACGCAACGCCGTTGCCGAGAACGACTTCCGCCTCTGCTACCCGGAGCAGCTCGAGGGGGCGGCCCGCTTCCCCATCGTGGTCGCCAATATCCTCGCCGGCCCACTGGTCGAGCTGGCGCCGACCATCGCCGGCCATGTGGCCCCGGGTGGGCGCCTGGCGCTCTCCGGGATCCTCGAGCCCCAGGCCGAGGCGGTGCTCGAGGCCTACCGGGCCGAGAACCTGCTGATGGAGGCTCCGAGCGTGCGCGACGGCTGGGTGCGGCTGAGCGGCCATCGGACGGGATAGGGAGCAGGCCCCTGGCGAGTTCAACCCCGGTTGCGCGACAAAAGATCGCCTTCACCATCGACCATCGGGGGCGTATGATATGCCCCCTTCGAGCCAGCAGACGCCATCATGCCCGAGACTCGCCCCCCGCCGCCGCGGATCGGCCGCTTCGCATTGCCCAACCGGGTGATCCTCGCCCCCATGGCCGGGGTCACCGACCGCCCCTTCCGGCAGCTCTGCCGGCAGTTGGGGGCGGGCCTGGTGGTGGGCGAGATGGTCACCTCGGACCCCGGCCTGTGGCACACCCGCAAGTCGCGACTGCGCCTGGATCACCGCGGCGAACCCGGCCCCCGGGCGGTGCAGATCGCCGGCGGCGACGCCGCGATGCTCGCCGAGGCGGCGCGGCTCAATGCCGAGCACGGAGCCGAGATCATCGACATCAACATGGGCTGCCCGGCCAAGAAGGTCTGCAACAAGGCCGCCGGCTCGGCGCTGCTGCGCGACGAGGCGCTGGTGGCCGAGATCCTCGAGGCAGTGGTGGCCGCGGTGGATGTCCCGGTGACGTTGAAGATTCGCACCGGCTGGTGTGCCGAGAGCAACAACGGGGTGCGCGTGGCCCGGCTCGCCGAAGCCGCCGGCATCCAGGCCCTGGCGGTCCACGGCCGCCATCGCCAGCAGCGCTACTCGGGCGAGGCCGAGTACGACACCATCGCCGCGATCAAGGCCGCGGTGAAGATTCCGGTCTTCGCCAACGGCGATATCGATTCTGCCGAGAAGGCCACCCGGGTCCTCGACTATACTGGTGCGGATGCAGTGATGATCGGTCGCGGCGCCCAGGGCAACCCCTGGATCTTCCGCGAGATCGACCACTACCTGCACCGGGGAGTCCATCTCGCTCCCCCGGACGACGAGGAGCGCGCCGGCGTACTGCGCGCTCACCTCGTGGCCCTGCATGATTTCTATGGTGAGCACATGGGTGTGCGCATCGCACGCAAGCACGTCGGCTGGTATCTGACCAGCGATACCCGCCTCGACGAGGCGACCCGGCGTGCCCTGCGGGCCACCTTCAATGGCCTGGAGTGCCCGGCAGCCCAGTGCCGCTTCATTGACGAACTGTTTCGTCACGGCCCCGCCGCGGCTCCGTGCCGCCCGGCCCGGACCGTGGCATCGGATGGAATCTGTGCCGCATGACCAGCCAAGCCTTTCCCCAGAATCCCGAGCTGTCGGGGCTCGACATCGCCCGGACCTCCCGTGATCTCGCCGGCGTGAGCGACCCCGCCGGGGACTCCTCCCCGGACGGCAGGCCGACGGCGTCGCAGCAGCCGCTGCGCGAAGCCGTGGACGCCGCCATGCGACGCTACTTCGATCACCTGGACGGCGGCGACGTCACCGGCCTCTACGCCATGGTGATGGCCGAGGTGGAGGCACCGCTGCTGGCTTCCGTACTCGAGCATACCCAGGGCAACCAGACCCGCGCCGCGGAAATGCTCGGACTCAACCGCGGCACCCTGCGCAAGAAGCTCAAGCAGTACGGCCTGATCTGAGCATGAAGGGAGGCCCGACGGACTCCCTTGGCCTCCTTCGCCCCCGTCCCGTGACCCGCTTTCCGTGTCCCGACCTTCCACCCATCCACTGCCAGCCAGAGAGTGTTCCATGGCCCAATCCTCCTCCGGCGCGGTTCGCCGCGCTCTGATCAGCGTTTCCGACAAGACCGGCATCGTCGACTTCGCCCGCGGTCTCAGCGAGCACGGCGTCGAGCTGCTCTCCACCGGCGGCACCTTCCGCCTGCTGCAGGAGCACGGCATCAGTGTCACCGAAGTCTCCGAACACACCGGTTTCCCGGAGATCATGGACGGCCGGGTCAAGACCCTGCACCCGAAGATCCACGGTGGCATCCTCGGCCGTCGCGGCCAGGACGACGCCGTGATGGCCGAACACGGCATCGACCCCATCGACATGGTGGTGGTCAACCTCTACCCCTTCGCCCAGACCGTGGCCAGGCCGGACTGCACCCTGGACGACGCCATCGAGAACATCGACATCGGCGGCCCCACCATGGTGCGCGCCTGTGCCAAGAACCACGCTCACACCACCATCGTGGTCAGCGCCGACGACTATCCCCGGGTGCTGAGCGAGATCGCCTCGGGCAGCGGCGTGGTCGGTGACGCCACCCGCTTCGACCTCGCCGTCAAGGCCTTCGAGCACACCGCCGGCTACGATGCCGCCATCGCCGACTACCTGGGGCAACGCGTCCCCGGCGGCGAGGACGGCTTCCCGCGCACCTACAACCTGCAGTTCGTCAAGAAGCAGGCCATGCGCTACGGCGAGAATCCCCACCAGAGCGCGGCCTTCTACGTGGAGGCCGATGCCGCCGAGGCCAGCGTGGCCACCGCGACCCAGCGGCAGGGCAAGGCACTCTCGTTCAACAACGTTGCCGACACCGACGCCGCCTTCGAGTGCGTCAAGGCGTTCACCGAGACCGCCTGCGTGATCGTCAAGCACGCCAACCCCTGCGGCGTGGCGGTGGGCGCCAATGCCCGCGAGGCCTACGACAAGGCCTTCGCCACCGACCCCACCAGCGCCTTCGGCGGCATCATCGCCTTCAACGTACCGCTCGATGCCGACGCCGCCCGCGCCATCATCGACCGCCAGTTCGTCGAGGTGATCATCGCCCCCGGGGTGGCCGAGGACGCCCTGCCGATCGTCGCCGAGAAGCAGAACGTGCGCCTGCTCGACGTCGGCGCCCACTGGCCCGGTGAGCGCGAGCACGCCCACGACTTCAAGCGCGTCACCGGCGGGCTGCTGGTGCAGGACCGGGACCTGGGCACGGTCGGCCGCGATGAACTCACCGTGGTCTCGGAGCGCGTGCCCAGCGAACAGGAGATGCGCGACCTGGCGTTCGCCTGGAAGGTGGCCAAGTACGTCAAGTCCAACGCCATCGTCTACGCCAAGGCCGGCCAGACCATCGGCGTGGGCGCCGGCCAGATGAGCCGCGTCTACTCGGCGAAGATCGCCGGCATCAAGGCCGCCGACGAGGGCCTCTCGGTGCCCGGCTCGGTGATGGCCAGTGACGCCTTCTTCCCGTTCCGCGACGGCATCGACGCCGCGGCGGCGGCCGGCATCACCGCGGTGATCCAGCCCGGCGGCTCGATGCGCGACCAGGAGGTGATCGACGCCGCCAACGAGGCGGGGATCGCCATGGTCTTCACCGGCATGCGCCATTTTAGGCACTGACGCCGGCGGCGAGCTCAAGTCACAAGGAAAACCCCACCGGGCCATGGGCCTCGGTGGGGTTTTTCATGCTGCTTAGAAAACTGTCGTGAATCTCAGTCGAGGCTGAGCACTTATGGTGGGAGCTGGGCTTTGCCCGGCGAATGGAGACCGAAGGGCTCCTGGGCGGCGGGCACTAACGCAAGCAAGTTCCGCCGAGGCGCCTGCGGCGCCAATCGCCCGGCAAAGCCGAGCTCCTACGAACTCCCACACCCCCACCGCCATGCGGTAGGGGTGTTCTGCTCCCAGCTATTAACCGAGATCGATACAGAGGTACTTGGTCTCCAGAAACTCATCCAGCCCCTGATGGCCACCCTCGCGGCCGAGGCCGGACGCCTTGACCCCGCCGAAGGGCGCGGCGGCGTTGGAGATCAGCCCGGTGTTGATGCCGACCATGCCGTACTCCAGGGCCTCGGCGACACGCCAGACACGCCCCAGATCGCGGGAATAGAAGTAGGACGCCAGGCCGTACTCGGTGTCATTGGCCATGGTGACGGCGTCCTCCTCGTCTTCGAAGGGGAAGACCGCCGCCAGCGGACCGAAGGTCTCCTCGTGGGCGACCTTCATGCTCGAGGTGGCGAAGCTGATCAGGGTCGGGGTGAAGAAGTTGCCCCCCAGCGGATGAGGATGGCCGCCCAGCAGCAGCTCGGCGCCATGATCCACCGCATCGTGGACATGCTCGCTGACCTTGGCCACGGCGTTGTCGTCGATCAGCGGACCGATGTTGATGCCCTCCTGAGTCCCATCGCCCACCTTGAGCTCGGAGTTCATGGCCACCGCCAGTTTCTCGCAGAAGGCGTTGACCACACTCGATTGCACCAGGAAGCGGTTGGTGCAGACGCAGGTCTGACCGGCATTGCGGAACTTGGCCGCCATGGCCCCTTCCACCGCGGCGTCGAGGTCGGCATCCTCGAAGACGATGAAGGGGGCATTCCCGCCGAGCTCCAGCGAGATCTTCTGGATGTGCTGCGCGGCCTGGGCCATCAGCTGACGCCCCACCTCGGTGGAGCCGGTGAAGGTGATCTTGCGTACCAGGGGCGACTCGGTGAGCGCTGCGGCGATCTCGGCGGCGCGGCCGGGCACCACGTTGAACACCCCGCGCGGCACGCCGGCGCGCTCGGCCAGCAGCGCCAGGGCGGTGGCGGAGAACGGGGTCTGGCTGGCCGGCTTGACCACCACGGTACAACCCGCAGCCAGGGCCGCCCCCGCCTTGCGGGTGATCATCGCCGCCGGGAAGTTCCAGGGGGTGATGGCCCCTACCACGCCCACCGGCTGCTTGGTCACCACGATGCGCTGGTTGGGTTTCGCCGCCGGCACGGTCTCGCCGTAGACGCGCCGGGCCTCCTCGGCGAACCAGCGCAGGAAACTCGCCGCGTAGGCGATCTCTCCGGCGGCCTCCTTGAGCGGCTTGCCCTGCTCATGGGTCATGATCATGGCCAGGTCATCCTGATGCTCGAGCATCAGGTCGTGCCACTTCATCAGGATATCGGCACGCTCCTGGGCGGTGAGCGCCTTCCAGGCCGGCAAGGCGGCATCGGCCGCGGCGATGGCGCGTTCGGTCTCGACCCGCCCCAGGCGCGGCACGTTGCCCATGTTCTGGCCGGTGGCCGGGTTGAGCACATCGATCTGTTCGCCGCTATCGGCGGCGACCCAACTGCCGTCGATGTAGGCAAAGGGGCAATAGAGCTGCGTTTCCTTCAGGGCTTCCATGTTCGTCTCCCGCCGCGCATGCGGCTCGTTGTCGGTTTCCCTTCATGCTAAGCGTAAAGGCCCCGGTGCACCAAGCACCGCGACCAATCCATTGCCGGCTACCGCCCCACCGGGGGTTCGATGCTAGCGTCGTGGCTCGCGGGATTCGGACAGGGTGACAGAGACGGAGTCGGCGAAGCGCAGGGCGTGGGGCTTGTCGATCTCCACCTGGGCGGTGAGTACCTGCTCGTGGGCCATGATCAGGTCGAGCACCTCGCGGGTCATGCGTTCCAGCAGCTGGAAGCGGTTGTCCTCCACGTGGGCGATCACCTGCTTGGTGATGGTGCGGTAGTTCAGCGCCTGCTCGATGTGGTTGAACGCCACCGCCTTGTCGGCGCGATAGCGAATCACCGCATTGATCACCACATCCTGGCGATTGAGGATCTCGTCGTCCTTGATGCCGATATGGGTACGCAGACGCAGGTTCTTGATGCGAATGGTCGCCAGGTCATGGTCGAAGTGCTGGTCATCGATGGCGTACAGCGGCATGGCAGGGCTCCTTGCGTAGCGGGCCTCAGCGGCCGTTGACCAGGGTCAGGAATTCCTGGCGCGTGGGCTGGTTCTCGCGGAAGGCACCCAGCATCACCGAGGAGGTCATGCTCGAGTTCTGCTTCTCCACGCCGCGCATCATCATGCACAGGTGGCGCGCCTCGATCACCACCGCCACACCGCGCGCCTCGGTGACTTGCAGGACCGCCTCGGCGATCTGGCGGGTCAGGTTCTCCTGGATCTGCATGCGGCGGGCATACATGTCCACGATGCGGGCGAACTTCGACAGGCCCAGTACTCGCCCACGCGGCAGGTAGGCGATGTGGCACTTGCCGATGAAGGGCAGCAGGTGATGCTCGCACATGGAGTAGAGCTCGATGTCCTTGACCAGCACCATCTCGTCGGTCTCCGACTCGAAGACGGCACCATTGACGATCTCCTCGAGCGACTGGTTGTAGCCATGATTGAGGAACTGCATGGCCTTGGCGGCCCGCTTCGGAGTATCGCGCAGCCCCTCACGTTCGGGATCTTCCCCCAGCTCCAGGATGATCTGGCGATAGTGGTTGGCGAGTTCTTCGGTCATCGTCGGGCCCCGTGGCATTGTCGTTGGTCGTGATGCTCGCATTGCGTGGTGATGGTCACAGACCTCGCTGGCAGCCGGTGCCACCATGTCATGTACAGGACCGTCATGTACAGGACCATGTACAATATTCATACGCAGAAAGCAAAAAGTACAATAAAGGCATCCACGAACCCTGCATTCTAGCGCAAGCCGCATGCCATGCGCAGGTCTCGGAGCGCCATCGGAGTGACAGTATGTCGCGCCGGGCGACACGCGGCCACGGCTGCTCCCTCCAGCCCGCTGTGATAGCATGGGTTCCCCTTGATGCTGCGCCCCTGTCATCCTCGAGAGCCGACATGATCAAGACCCCCATGCTGCTGACCGCGGCCCTGCTGATCCCATCCCTGGCGCTCGGCGCCACCCTGGAACTCCCTGCCGACGCCCGGGTCGAGTTCCAGGTCATCGACTCCCTGGAACTGAGCCAGGACGAGCCGCGTCGCGACGACATCGTGATGCGCCCCGTCGCCGACGGCACCGGCACCCATCAGCTGCCGGAGTACTGCGTGGTGATCGGCGATGCCCGCCTCGACGGCGAGCGCGTCCGCGTCACCGCCAAGGCCCTGACCTGCATCGAGACCGAAGGGAGTGACAGCGAGATCTACAGCGGCGCGATCTCCGCCGCCGCCTACGAGGCCGACGGCAGCTATGGCGTGGCCGCGTGCGAGACGGGTCGCTGCGTGCTGGAGCCTTCCGCTGGCTTCCTGCTGCAATTCGCCGAGGCGCTCGCCATCGAGCAGCAGGACAACCCCTCGGCGCGGCTCAACGAGCAGCGTCGCCAGGCCGAAGGCGCCGGCGTGGCCAACCCGATTCCCGCGGATGCGCCGAACCCCGACGATTGAAGCCAACCGCCGCCACGTCCCTGCACAACGCTCCCTTCGGGGGGCGTTGTGCCTTCCACCACGGTGAACGTCACGCCAGCCAGCGGGGCTTCAGCTCGAGCTCCTGCCGCTGCTGCTCCAGCATGCGGATATGGCCGTCCCAGTAGCCGGCATCGGCCAGCCAGGGGAAGGCCACCGGGAAAGCCGGATCCTCCCAGCGCGCCACCAGCCAGGCACTGTGACGCAGCAGGCGCAGGGTGCGCAGCGGCTCGACCAGCGCCAGCTCGCGGCGGTCGAAATCCAGGTGCTGCTCGTAGCCCTCGATCACCTCGGAGAGCTGCATCTGGCGCTCTTCGTCGTGCTCGGCGGTGAACAGCATCCACAGGTCCTGGACCGCCGGGGCCATCAGACAGTCGTCGAAGTCGACCAGGGCGAAATGCTCGTCGCGCCCCAGGATATTGCCGATATGGCAGTCGCCGTGGCAACGGATCGCCCGCTCGGGCACCCAGGCATGGGGAGCGAGGCGCGCGTGGAGGTCATCGGTGATCCGTTCGTAGGCGCGGCGCTGGCGACGATCCAGCCAGGCGCTGCCCAGCACCCGCTCGCGCGCCTCGATCACCATGGCGTCCAGGTCCAGGGTCACGCGGTGGGCGAAGGTCGCGCGGCGGCCCACGGCGTGGACGGCACCGATCAGTTCGCCCAGGGCGAACAGGTGGGCGGGGTTCTCCAGTTCCGGTGCCTGTCCCGGCAGCTGCGGGTAGAGCGCGAAACGGAAGCCCTCGGCCCGGTGCAGGCTCTCGCCCGTCGCGTTGCGCCAGGGGGCCGCCACCGCCACCCCCGCGACCTCCAGCTCGGCCAGGTAATCATGCTCCTCCTGGATCTGGGCATCGCTCCAGCGCTCGGGGCGGTAGAACTTCACCACCCAGCGACGGCGCTCCTCGTCGTGCACCAGGAAGACACGGTTCTCGTAGCTGTTCAGCGCGAAGGGTTCGCCGGGCAACCACAGGCCGAGCGACTCCACCGCCGCCACGATCCGGGCGGGCTCCAGGCGGGCGAAGGGGTGTGGGGTGGTTTCCATGAGGACTCCCGAAACATCAAGAACCTCATGCTATCAGGGAAGCGCTGATTTGTGTTGCGAGCGAAGAGAGGCTGGCCGTCGCCGGTGCGGAGTAACCGGAGTTGACTGGCTGCTCAATGAGGATTGCGACGGTCCGACGCTTCGGCACCGCCGGCGACCAGGATGGCTAGGTTCGTTCCTGACGAACCAACGCACTTCCCACATCCATGTGGGTCGTCGAGCGCAGCAGCAAATCAGTGTTTCCCGAGAGGGGTGCGGGCCACCGCCCACGCCTCCACCTCCTCGGCGCCGGCCCGCCGGCAAGCCGCCGCCAGGGCGTCCAGGGTCGCACCGGTGGTCATGACGTCATCGACCAGCGCCACCCGGGACGGCAGCGCCGCGTCGACCCGGAAGGCGTCGCGCAGGTTGGCCCGCCGCTCACGGCGATCGAGCCCCCGTTGGCTGCGGGTATCGCGCCATCGCTCGGCCCGAATCAAGGGCCGCCCCAGCCTCCCGGCCAGTCGCCGGGCCAGCCAGGCCGCCTGGTCGAAGCCCCGCTCCCGGGCCCGGCGTGGATACAGCGGCACCGGCACCAGTGCCGCGGGCCAGGCCTGCGCCTCGGCCGGCAGCCCGGTCGCCAGCAGGTCGAGCAGCACCGTGCCCGCTCGCGGCGAGGCGTGAAACTTGAAGCGCTGCACCAGACCGGCGACCTCGCCCTCGTAGCGCAGCGGGACCCACGCCCGGTCGTAGGCCGGCGGCAGGCGCAGGCAGGTACCACACGGCCGCCCACACAGTTGCCCCGGCTGGGGTTCGCCGCAGCACGGGCAGGCCGGCAGGTTCCAGGGCAGTGACGCGAAGCAGGCCTCGCACCAGGGAAGGTCGCGGCTGCCGGGGGCCAGGCAGAAGGCGCAGCGGCCGGGCAGGGCCTGGCGCAGGGCTTTGTCAACCAGATCAGCCAGCATGGTTGACAAGCCGTGTCGAGTCCGTAAGCTGTTCGTCAACCCGGTGATTCCAACAAAGTTGACCATAAGCGAGCCTGCCATGTCTTCCGTACCGCCAGCACACCGCGACGATACCCTGACCCTAGCCGCCTCTCCGGCCATTCGCCACGACTGGACCCTCGACGAGATCGAGGCGCTCTTCGCCCTGCCCTTCAACGACCTGCTGTTCCGCGCCCAGCAGGTGCACCGCGCCCATTTCGACGCCAACGCCGTGCAGGTCTCCACCCTGCTGTCGATCAAGACCGGGGCCTGCCCCGAGGACTGCAAGTACTGCCCGCAGTCCGGTCACTACAACACCGGGCTCGGCAAGGAGAAGCTGCTGGAGATCGAGAAGGTGGTGGAGCAGGCCAGGGCGGCGAAGGAGGCCGGCGCCAGCCGCTTCTGCATGGGCGCCGCCTGGCGCAGCCCCAGAGACAGGGACCTCGAGGTGGTGCTCGAGATGGTCGGCCAGGTCAAGGCGCTGGGGCTCGAGACCTGCATGACGCTGGGCATGGTCGACACCGACCAGGCCCGGCGCCTCTCCGAGGCCGGGCTCGACTACTACAACCACAACCTCGACACCTCGCCGGAGTACTACGGCGAGATCATCACCACCCGCAGCTACGGCGACCGCCTGGCGACCCTGGCCAACGTGCGTGAGGCCGGCATGAAGGTCTGCTCCGGGGGCATCCTGGGCATGGGCGAGGCGCCCCGCGACCGCGCCGCCCTGCTCCAGCAGCTGGTCAAGCTCGAGCCCCACCCGGAGTCGGTGCCGATCAACATGCTGGTCAAGGTTCCCGGCACACCGCTGGAAGACGCGAAGGATCTGGACCCCATCGAGTTCATCCGTGCCATCGCCGTGGCCCGCATCCTGATGCCGAAGAGCCACGTGCGCCTCTCCGCCGGCCGCGAGCAGATGAACGAATCGACCCAGGCGCTGGCCTTCCTGGCCGGGGCCAACTCGATCTTCTACGGTGACCAGCTGCTGACCACGTCCAACCCCCAGGTGGAGCAGGACCGGGCGCTGTTCGCCAAGCTCGGCCTCCACCCCGAACGCCGCGAGACCTGTGCCGACGACGACCACCAGCGGGAAACGCTGGAGGCCGCCATGGCACGCCAGGCCGGCCAGGCCCGGGCTGCCGCCCTGGCCTACGACGCCACTGCCACCACCGGGGCCTGAAGTCCCCATGGTGGCGCCACGCAGCGACTGGACGACATGGCTCGCCGAGCGGGCGAGCGAACGCCGGGCCCGCGGGCTGTGGCGCACGCGCCGTTGTCATGTCCCAGAGGGCGTTCGCGACTTCGCCGGCAATGACTATCTCGGGCTGGCCCGGGACCCCCGACTGGCCGAGGCCCAGGCCACCGGCGCTCGCCGCTTCGGTGCCGGCGCCCGAGCCTCGCACCTGGTCAGCGGCCACCTCGAGGTCCACGAAGCCCTGGAGGAGCGCCTCGCCGCGCTGACCGGTCGGCCGGCGGCGCTGCTCTTCTCCACCGGCTACATGGCCAACCTCGGTACCCTCCAGGCGCTCTGCGACGGTCGCACCCAGGTCTTCCAGGATCGACTCAACCACGCCTCGCTGCTCGACGGCACGGCGCTCGCCGGCGCCCGTTCGCGGCGCTTCCACCACCGCGACCTCGCGGATCTCGAGCAGCTGCTTACCCGCGCCCCGGACGAGGCACTCCGGCTGGTGGTCAGCGACGGGGTGTTCAGCATGGACGGCGACGTGGCCGACATCGCCGGCCTGGCCGCGACCAGCGAGCGCCACGGCGCCTGGCTGATGATCGACGACGCCCACGGCCTCGGCGTGCTCGGCGCCCATGGCGATGGTTGCGTGGGCCGCGCCCATGGCGTCGAGGCGGTGCCGATCCTGGTGGGTACCCTGGGCAAGGCCCTGGGTACCGGCGGCGCCTTCGTCGCCGGCAGCCGCGAACTGATCGACCACCTGACCCAGTTCGCCCGCCCCTATGTCTATACCACCGCCCAGCCCCCCGGGGTCGCCGCGGCGACGCTCGAGGCGCTGGAGATCCTGGCCGCCGAACCCGAGCGCCGTACCCGGCTCGTGTCGCTGGTCGAGCGCTTCCGCGCCGAGGCGGCCCGACTCGGCCTGCCGCTGGCCGACTCAGCCACGCCGATCCAGCCGCTGGTACTTGGCGACAGCGCGCGCGTCATGCGCTGGGCCGGACGCTTGAACGAACACGGCCTGCTGGTCGGTGCCATCCGCGAACCCACCGTCCCCCGCGGCCAGGCACGGTTGCGCATCACCCTCAGCGCCGCCCACGACGACAACGACCTCGACGCCCTGCTCGAGGCCCTGGCCAGGCTGGAGCGCGAGGATACCCCCCCATGACCGATCTGGTGCTGCTCTCCGGCTGGGGAATCGATGCCCGCGTCTGGGCTTCGCTCGAGGTCCATTGGCCGGCCGACCTCGTGGTGACCACCCCCGACTGGCCCGGTTATGGCGCCCAGCCGCGCCTCGTCGACCCCGCGGACCTCGCCGAGCTGGCGGCGGCCATGGCCGAGGACCTGCCGGCGGATACCGTCTGGGTCGGCTGGTCGCTGGGCGGCCTGCTCGCCGCCGCCCTGCTCGGCCAGCTGCCCGCCCCGCGGGCACTGGTACTGCTCGGCATGGGCCCTCGGTTCTGCGTTGACGGCGGGATCTCTGCCACGGAGCTGGCCGCCTTCCGCCGCGCCTTCGCCCGCGACGGCGAGGCTACCCGGCAGCACTTCCTGCGCTGGCAACTGCAGGGCGAACCCGCCCCGCGAGCCGCTCACCGCCGCCTGATCGACCTGATCGGCCGGGAGCCAGGAGCCGAGGCCGCCACCCTGGCCGCCGGACTCGAACAGCTCGCCACCCTGGACGTCTCGGAGCGGCTGGCCACAGCGCCCTGCCCGGTGTGGCGCATCGCCGGCGAACACGACCCGCTGCTCGCCCCCCCGCTGCGCGAGACGGCCGATCATCGCCTGTCCGGCGCCGGCCACTGTCCCATGCTGTCGCAACCCGAGGCCCTGGCGACGTGCCTGACTCGCATCGCCCGGGCGCCGGCCCCCACCGAGGAGTGCCCGTCATGACCGCCTCGCTCGCCCGCTTTCCACTGCCCCCGGCCCCGGACTGGCAGCGCCGGGTGGCACACGCCTTCTCCCGCGCCGCCGGCCGCTACGAGCGTCTCGCCCACGCCCAGCAGGCCATGGGCGAGACGCTCTGGGACCGGCTGCCGGCCCGGGCCGAGCGCGTGCTCGACCTGGGCTGCGGACCGGGTCACTGGAGCGCCCGCCTGGCGGACCGCTATGGTCCCGACTGCCGGGTGGCCGGGCTCGACCTGGCGCCCGGCATGCTCGAAGTCGCCAGGGCTCGCCACGGGGCGCGGGCCCGCTGGTTGTGTGCCGATGCCGCCGCCCTGCCACTGCCCGATGCCAGCCTGGACCTGGTGTTCTCCAACCTGGCGATCCAGTGGTGCCCGGACCTGGAAGTGGTGCTCGGTGAACTCCGCCGGGTGCTGCGCCCCGGCGGGCGGGCGCTGGTCAACACCCTGGGGCCCGGCACCCTGGCCGAGGTGAACGAGGCCTGGGCGCGCCCCGCGCAGCCCGCCGCCCTGCTGGCGTTCCGCTCCCGGGAGCGCCACCTGGCGGCGGCCCGGCTGGCGGGGTTCGCCGGCGTCCGGCTGGAGGCCACCACCCGACGCTTCCATTACCCGGACCTGGCCGCGGTGATGGCCTCGATCAAGGGCATCGGCGCCCAGGCCGCCCGCGGCGAGCGGCTCACCCGCGCCGACCTGGCCCGTGCCCGGCGGCGCTTCGAGGCCCTGCGCGAGCCCGACGGCCTGCCCGTCTCCTACCGGCTGCTGACCCTGATGCTGGAGCGCTGAGATGTCCGCCTACTTCGTCACCGGTACCGACACCGACGCCGGCAAGACCCTGGTCACCGCCGGCCTGCTCGCCCTGGCGCGCCGCCGCGGCCTGAGCACGCTGGGGCTCAAGCCCATCGCGTCGGGCTGCGAGCCAACCTCGGCGGGACTGCGCAACAGTGACGCCCTGGCACTGCAGGCCCAGAGCACCCCGGCCCAGCCCTACGCGGCGATCAACCCCTTCGCCTTCGAACCCGCCATCGCCCCGCACCTGGCCGCCAGCCGGGCGGGCGTGCGCCTCGGCCTCGACGACCTGATCGACCCTCTCCGGCCCTCGCTCGCCCTCGAGCGCGGCCTGACCCTGGTCGAGGGCGCCGGCGGCTGGCGGGTCCCCCTCAACGACCATGAGGATCTCGCGGGCCTCGCCGGGCGTCTCGGGCTGCCGGTGATCCTGGTGGTGGGGCTGAAGCTCGGCTGCCTCAGCCACGCCCGCCTCACCGCCGAGGCGATCGTCGCCGATGGCCTGCCGCTCGCCGGCTGGGTGGGCAACCTGCTCGACCCGGCCTTCGCCGAGGACCCGCCCCTCTACGAGGCCAACCTGGCGACCCTGACGCATCGGCTGCCCGGCCCCTGCCTGGGCGTGGTGCCACGCCTCGCGGCGCAAGGCCCCGAGGCGCTGGCCGAAGCCGCCGCCGACCACCTGGTGCTGCCCGATGACGATTGACTTGCGAAGGCCCGTCCGTACAATGTGGACGCCTGCCCGACCGTGCGGATGTGGTGGAATTGGTAGACACGCCAGGTTTAGGTCCTGGTGCCTTCGGGCGTGGGAGTTCAAGTCTCCCCATCCGCACCATTTCAGTTCCTTGATTTCAAGCACGAATTTCCGACTTCCCCCGCGGAAGCACGGCGCTGTCGTGTCCCCGTCGTTTCGTCCCCCGTCCCTGTTCGACCCCCTCGTCCCACGGAGGCCCGCATGACGTCCCCCGTCTGGCATCCCTATGCCCATCTCAAGACCCAGCGGCCGGCGCCCAAGGTGATCGGCGGCGAAGGGCCACGCTTCACCCTGGAGAACGGCGAGTCGCTGCTCGACGCTACCTGCTCCTGGTGGTGCATGATCCACGGCTACGCCCATCCGCGACTGGTGGCGGCGATCCGCGAGCAGGCCGGCGAGCTCTGCCACGTGATGCTCGGCGGCCTGACCCACGAGCCCGCCGACCGCCTCGCCCGCGAGCTGGTCAGGATCACCCCGGCGGGGCTGAACCATGTCTTCTACTCCGACAGCGGCTCGGTGGGCATGGAAGTGGCGATGAAGATGGCCGTCCAGTATCACCAGCTGCGCGGCAGACCCGGCAAGCACCGTCTGCTCTCGCTGATGAAGGCCTACCACGGCGATACCGCCGGCTGCATGGCGGTGTGCGACCCCGAGGAAGGCATGCACTCGCTGTTCGCCGGCTACCTGCCACGCCATCACTTCGCCCCGGCGCCCACCGCACCCTTCGACGCCACGCCGGAAGCGGTCCAGGCCGATCTCGACGCCCTGCGCGCGGTGCTCGAGGCCCACCACCACGAGATCGCCGCCCTGCTGATGGAGCCGCTGCTGCAGGCCGCCGGCGGGCTCAACATGACCTCGCCCCACTACCTCAGGGGCGCGCGCGAGCTGTGCGACGAATTCGACGTGCTGCTGGTGTTCGACGAGGTGGCCACCGGCTTCGGCCGCACGGGTAAGCTGTTCGCCGCCGACCATGCCGACGTGACGCCGGACATCATGGTGCTCTCCAAGGGACTCACCGGTGGCTATCTCGGGCACGCCGCGACCCTGGCCACCGACCGGGTGCATGACGCCTTCGTCGGCGACTCGCCGATGCACGCCTTCATGCATGGGCCCACCTTCATGGGCAACCCGCTCGCCTGCCGGGTGGCACTGGAGAGCCTCGCCGTGTTCGAGGAGGAGGACTATCTCGGCCGGATCGCCGGGCTCAATCGCGTGCTGCGCGATGAGCTGCTCGACGATGCGACACTCGCCGACCACCCCGCGGTCGAGGACGTGCGGGTGCTCGGCGCCACCGCGGTGATCGAGACCCGCGACGCCGCGGACCTGGCCGGCGTGGGTGACTGGGCGCGGGGACAAGGCGTCTGGCTGCGTCCCATCGGCCGCTGGCTCTACACCATGCCGGCCTATATCACCGGCGATGCCGACATGCGGCGCATCACCGACGTCATGAAGGGCTGGTTCCTGAAGCGCTGAGCGGTGCCCCCGGGCTATACCAGTCGGCGCGGGATGGTGACGTCCCAGCTGCGGCAGTAGATCCGTCGCTCGCCCTCGTAGGCATCGAGGGTGGCATGGAGCAGGAACTCCCGGGCGTTCGAGGTCAGCACGGTGCGCGTCACGGTGCTGACTTCCCAGTCGCCCCGCTTCAGGGAGCGGTTCCAGCACGTCTCGCCGCTGATGGAAGCGAAATCGTCGGCCCACGAGCGATAGCGCTCCACCGCCCGGGTCTGCACCTCGAGGCCCGAATCCTCCAGCCGCACCCGGCCATTGTCGTTGATCACCTCGAGGGTCGACAGATCCTCGGCCAGATCACGGTGCACATACCAGTTGTGATGCCCGGGCTCGAGACGCGTGGTGGCGATGGTCGGCGCGCCCTCGGGCTCAGCGAACGGGCCCAGGCGGGCATCCTCGTCACGCGGCGGGCGCACCGGCAGGTGCAGGGCACTGCCCTTGTCGAAGAGCGTCAGCCGCACGCGCTCGGGAGGCGGCCAGGCCAGGGGCCAGTAGGAGGTGGAGATCGACAGGCGCAGTCGATGACCAGGGGGGAACACCTGGGCCACGTCGTTCAGCTGTACACGAACCCGGTAGCGACGGCCCGGCTCGAGCGGTGTCGGCGCCTCGTGCCCGTCGTGGTGGGTCAGGTTGAGCAGGCCGTAGGTCACCCGAGTGGCCTTGTCGTCCGGCGCCACGTCGGAAAGCCGCACCGCCACCATGGCCACGGGACGATCGGCGGCGACCTCCAGCTCCAGTTGCGGTGCCCCCATGATCTCCAGGGTATCGTCCAGCGGCGGGCTGTCGAAGATCAGGGCGCCACCATCTTCCTGGCGCTGATCGTGGGCCAGGTCGGGACCCGCGGCGTAGGAGCACCACTTGCCGGCGAACAGACCGCAGGTCAGCGGCGACTGCAGGGTCAGCGCGGTTTCGCCGCCGCGGCGCTTGCCGTCGAGCATCAACCGACCCGGGGCCAGGGGTAGCCGCCAGGAAGTGACATTGGGTGACGGCCAGCATGGCTCCGCCACCCAGCGGCCGGGGCGGTGGCCATAGCGGGTGGTCGGCGGCATGCTGTCCTGCATCCAGACCCGGATCGCCGGGTCCCCGGCCACTCCCCGCTCCTCCCCCCTGAGCCACTGATCCCACCAGCGCAGACACTCCTGCAGGAAGCCGATGGCCGGGCCGGGCTCGCCCAGGTGCGGATACTTGTGGCTCCAGGGGCCGATCAACCCCTTGCAGAGGCCGGGCAGGTGCTCCACCAACCGCTTGACCGCATTGGAGTAGCCATCCGCCCAGCCACTGGCGGCCAGCACGGGCACTTCCACCCGCGAGAACTCCTCGCAGATGGAACCGTGCTGCCAGTAAGCGTCGCGATGCTGATGTTCGAGCCAGGTCGCCAGCCACAGTCCGCTGCCCTCCAGCCGCTCGTGCCACATCTCGCGCCAGACATCGCCGACCACCGCCGGGTCGGGGGGCAGGGAGTTGTAGGCAAACATGGTGGACGCCCAGGAGAGGTTATCCCCCAGCAGGCAGCCGCCCATGTAGTGAACATCGTCGGCGTAGCGATCATCGGTGGAGCAGACGCTGACCACGGCCTTCAGCTCGGGGGGCCGCCGGGCGGCCAGTTGCAGGCCGTTGAAGCCTCCCCAGGAGATGCCGATCATGCCGATACGGCCGTCGCACCAGGGCTGCTCGGCGATCCAGCGCAGTATCGCCTCGCCATCCGCCAGCTCCTGCTCCAGGTACTCGTCGGTCAGCACACCGCCGGAATCGCCGCTGCCGCGCAGATCGACACGCACCGCCGCATAGCCGTGCCCGGCGAAGTAGTGATGGTGCCTGGCGTCGCGCCGCGCGGAGCCATCCCGCAGCCGGTAGGGAATGTACTCGAGGATGGCCGGTACCGGGCGCTCGCTGGCCCCCTCGGGCAACCAGGCACGAGCATTGAGCCGAATGCCGTCGGGCATGGGGATCCAGACCGGATCTTGGCACTCGACGCGATAGGGAAAATCGGTCACGACTCTCATCAGGCCCCTCCGTCACCCCGGGTGGCTGCCCCCACCGCCCCCGCGCTCGCCGACTCGGGTCATTGCCTCGTCGGGAAGCGGCGCGATGTCGAACGGCAGCATCTCCACACACCGCGCGATCCGGGCAAGCAGTTCGTCATGGGTATCGGCCCCGGTGAACAGCACCCCGAGCTCCCAGGAAAAGGAGTCCTGGTGGAGCAATTCCGACAATCGCATCCCCTCGCGGACGTTGATCTCGACCGTCGTTCCCGGATAGACCTGCTCGACGCGTCGAATCTCCTCCGCCGACGGCACCCGGCACACGATGCCGTCCTCGAAGACACGCAGCATCTGCTTGGCCGCGACGGCGTAAGGTCCCTCTCGATAGGGCATGCGCGGGGCAACCCCCAGGGCCACGTCAATCATGACCTGGGATTGGGGAGCCCCGTCGACCAGCTGGAAGAGCGCCGCATGGGAGCGCGAAATCCGGGTATTGATCTCCAGCAGCCAGAGGCGGCCGCTCTGGGTATCATGATAGAACTCGATGTTGAACGGCGCATCGTCGTAGCCGATCTGCGCGATGACGCGCCGGGTAACGGCGAGCATGTCCTGCTGCACCGGGTCGGGCAGCCGCGAGGGGTACTCGTAGCGCAGCAGGACCGAGCGATGCCACGCGTCGCGTATGCTGTCCACCACGCCGGTGAGATGGACCTCGCCGTGCTGGACATAGCCCTCCAGGGTGCACTGGCGGCCGGCAGAGATGAGGGACTCGGCGATGCAGTGATGGCCGCTCACCGCGGCAATCTCGTCGGGCAGGTCGGCATGCGCCGTGACCTCATCGAAGGGTCTACCGAAACGACCGATTCCCGCGCGGATCAGGGGCAATGCCTCCTGCAACTCCCGGGCATCCCCCACAAGGAAGCCGAGGTGGGAAGAGTGGGCCTTCACCGGCTTGATCCAGAAGGGATAGTCGATATGGATCGTCTCGACGGCATGCTCGTCGAAGGGGTCGACCGCCTGAAAGTGCGGAACACACTCGGGGACCGACTTCTGCTGCTCGAGACGGCTCCAGTACTTGTGCTCGCACTTCAGCACAGCCTCCAGGGAAGGACCTCGCAGCCCGAGCCGCTGCTGCAACACCGGTACCAGCGCGCTGGTGGGGAAGTCCCAGTAACCGACGATGGCATCCACCGAACCGGGAAACCGCCGGAGCTCCGCCAGGGCGTCAGCCACCAGGCGATCGAACCGGAACTCGTCGGCCTGCACGACCTCATCGAGCGACAGCAAGGCATGGAACGCATAGTCCTCGGCGTGCTCCAGGTGCCGCAGCAGCCGCCTGCTCAGCTCATCGAACCCGATCACAAACACGTTCCAGCTCATCGCCACGCTCCTCTGCCCCCATGAAGCCGGCGACGGGGTGGCACCCTGCTCGCCACACCCCCGACGCAACCCCTCGTCACAGCATGGTGGATTCCCGGGGGATGGCCTTGATCTTTGACAAGCGGAGTGGAAACGTCGCTGTCGCTCGGGGCCAGTTGCCGGCGCACTTCGGCTCGACTACTCTTGCTGATTCGTCTCCGAGTGACCCGCGACAGCCAGGGGCCGATCATGCCACTCAGCAAGACCCAGTCCAGTTTCTACCGACGCCTCTATGTCGCCCATCTGGTCGACAGCGGCGTCACCAGCGTGCCGGCGATCATGGCGGCCACCGGCATGCCACGACGCACCGCCCAGGACACCCTGGGAGCCCTCGCCGAGCTGGACATCGTCTGCGAGTTCCAGAAGGACGCCGGCGAGCGACACAACATCGGCCGCTACGTCATCCGCGATTGGGGGCCCTTCGATCCGAGCTGGATCTCGGCCCATGCCGCTCGCCTCGGCGCCGAGCTCGGCTACCCACCGGCACCCTGAAACGAAAGCCGCCGGCTCACCGCCAACGGTAGGTGACGCCGCCGACCTCGAGTTCCAGGATCTCGCCGAACGAGACCATGAAGCCATTCAGGTCGCCGGGCTCGCCGTGGCTGCCCTGCAGCGCCGTCTCGGGAATGACCTTCACCCCGGTGGCGCCGACATGCTGCACCCGGGCCGAGAAACGCCTGCCCTCGTGCTCGACCACCAGCCGCTCGCCGGCCATGCAGCGCTCGACTCGGGCCAGCAGTTCCGCCTCGGTTACCTGCTGCACGTTCATATCCGTCACCTCCTCCCTGTGTCTGCCCGTCGCTCGTCATCCTCCCATGGACCAGCGAGAGGTCCGCGAATTCAACTATCCGCCTGCCTGCACGCCTGCAGGAAGGGGCGCTGCACTTCTCGCCTTCGTAACCGGCCTTGGCCTGATCAAGTTTAGACAGGCCCGCCCGGCCGACTCCAGCGGCGCCGTCTGTTACCCTGAGACTATCCTTCAAGCACTACAGGAGGCCTTCCCCATGTCCCTGACGCCCTCGAACATGGCCGAGCTCGGTAGTCCCTTGCCGCCCTTCCGCCTTCCCGACCCCCACGGCACGGAGGTGGACAGCGCCGACTTCGAGGGCCAGCCGGTACTCGTGGCCTTCATCTGCAACCACTGCCCCTTCGTCAAGCACATCGCCGATGCCTTCGCCGACTTCGCCCGGGAGTATGGCGAACGCGGCCTCGCCGTGGTCGCCATCAACAGCAACGACTTCCACCGCCACCCCGACGACAGTCCAACGCGCATGATCGAGGAGGCCCGGTCGCGGGGCTACGATTTCCCCTACCTGGTGGACGAGAGCCAGGACGTGGCCCGCGCCTTCCAGGCCGCCTGTACACCGGACTTCTTCCTCTTCGATGCCGACCACCGGCTCGTCTACCGCGGCCAGTTCGACGACAGCCGGCCGAGCAAGGAGACCCCGGTCACCGGCGCCGACCTGCGTGCCGCCGCCGACGCCGTGCTCGCCGGCCGGGCGCCGGACGCCGACCAGAAGCCATCGATGGGCTGCAACATCAAGTGGAAGACGACCTGACCGGCTGCCGGCAGGGTGGACGCCGCGGGGGCGGCCCCGTGAGTCGCTCGACGTCCCCGCCGGTGGCGGGCGGCAGAGTGCGCTACCCGCTCACCACAGAAGATGAGGAACGCTCACCATTTCGACTCTCCCTCGACCAATCCCCTGATACCAAAGAAGGCCAAATATCAAGCGTCGACGATATGGCGCCTCGAATATGATGGAAGAGGAGCAAGCGGAGGAGAGTCATATGCGTGGCATCGTGTGGGGTGGCGTCATTTCGACGGGGCTCGCACTGGCCGGCCCCCTGGCAGGAAACGCCCAGGCCGATGAGGTCACGGAACTGATCGAATCGATCCGTGTCGCCGTGGAGCGCTTCACGGATGTGAATGTCGCCCTGGCGGAAGGGTACATTCCGGACCCGTCGGGCGAGTGCGTGATGGCCGGGGCCCACGGCCTGCCTGCCGAGCTGGGCGGCATGGGCATCCACTACCTGCACCCGGGCCTGCTGGGCATCACCGCGACCGAGCCGCGGGTCGATGGCACCGGGACCCACACCGACTTTCTCGAACCCGCCATCCTGCTCTACGAGCCGCAGGCGGATGGCACCCTGAGGCTGGTCGGGGTCGAGAACCTGGTGTTCCAGAAGGCGTGGGAGGAGGCCGGCCATACCGCCCCCCCGCGCTTCGCCGACCGCAACTGGGACGACATGGCCAACGACCCGGACACGGCGCTCGACGAGGCACACGGTTTCGAGCCGCACTACGACCAGCACGTCTGGTTCCTCGACAACAGCAACGGCCACCTCGAACCCTTCAACCCGGCGGTGACCTGCGCGACTCACACTCATTGACCGGCATGCGGCCGGCCCATACAGCCCGGCCGCCTCCCGTCGCGAAGAGCGCGACGGGATGGCATGAACGGCTGTCCAGCGCGGTCGTTCAATACAATAAGCTATATTCCTAATGCTGTTTATTCTTTGTCGTTCGCGCCATTCTTTTCGTAGATTCAGGATGTCGAACCCGAACCGGGAGTGCCGTCATGTCGGATTGCTGCCATGACCTGCAGCCACCGGGACACGGTGAGCTGGACATCATTCACGTCAGCCGAAGCCTCCGGCGACGCACGCTGCTCAAGGGCATGGCCGGTGCCGCGGGTCTGGCGGCTCTGGGCGGCCCCTTGCCGGCCTTCGGCCAGGAGCTCAAGCGCATCCGCCTGGCCTTCTGCAGCCAGCTGCTCTGCGTCGTGCCCTACGAGGCGACGCGCGCGGCGGGCTTCTTCGCCGACGAGGGGCTGGACGTCGAACTGGTCTATACCCGAGGGGGCAGTGCGGCCCTCCAGGCGCTCAACGGCGGCGCCGTGGAGTATGCCGCGACCTCGTTCGATGCCGCCCTCAATGCCTTCGCCAGCGGGGCCGACATCGTGCGTGTCGCGACCACCGGCCGCCTGCCGCTGTTTGCCCTGGCCACCAGCCTCGAGGCGGCCGAGACCATCACCGAGGTCGGCGACCTCGAGGGCCGTGTCCTCGGCGTCTCGGCGCTGGGCAACGCCGACCATGCCTTCCTGATGTATCTGCTCAGGCGCGCCGGCGTGGACCTGGGCAGCGTCGAATTCGCCACCGTGGGCACCAACCTCTACGACGCCCTGCGCCTCGGCCAGCTGGACGCCGGCATGGTCCAGGAACCGGCGCTGTCGCTGCTCCAGGAGCGCGGCGCGCGGGTGCTGGTCAACGGCATGGACATCGAGGATGCCAACGAGTATCTCGGCGGCCCCTACGAGTTCATGGGCGT
Organism: Halomonas sp. LMYGS-3; assembly: GCF_059509875.1. Classification (NCBI taxonomy): domain Bacteria; kingdom Pseudomonadati; phylum Pseudomonadota; class Gammaproteobacteria; order Oceanospirillales; family Halomonadaceae; genus Halomonas; species Halomonas sp. LMYGS-3. Next base: position 180,869 of record NZ_JCAKFQ010000009.1, read on the forward strand.
GGCCGTGCGCCGCGAGGAGCTGGACGAACGCCGCGACGAGATCCGCAGCCTGGCCCGCGCCCTGGCCAGGGGACTGCAGTTCGTCCAGGAAGCCGAGCCGGACGCCCTGGTGGAGGCGCTGCCCCGCGAGATCATCACCGGCGGGGACCGTGAGACCGTGGCCGCCAGCCTGGCGCGCTATCGCGCCTCGCTCTATCCGCGCGAGGTGGAGCTCGACCTGGAGGCCATGCAGCGCGTCATCGAGGTCCAGAAGGCGGCGGGTGGCCGCGGCGGTGACGTCGAGCTCGAGCAGATCGCCTATCCGGACGCCCTCGCCTCATGATGCTGGACATCCGCGCCCTGCAGATGAGCTATGGCGACGAGCCGGTGGTCGAGAACGTCGACCTCGGTGTCGCCGCCGGGGAGTTCGTCAGCCTGATCGGGCCGTCCGGCTGCGGCAAGAGCACCCTGCTGCGCGCCGTCATGGGCCTGCAGAAACCCAGCGCCGGGGAGGTGCGGCTGGGCCTGAAGCGCCGGGAGATCGGTCTGCTGTTCCAGGACGATGCCCTGCTGCCGTGGCGCACCGCCCGCGACAACGTGGCACTCGGGCTGCGCATCCGCGGCAGCGGCAAGGCCGAGGCACGCCGAACGGCCATGCAGTGGCTCGACTCGGTAGGCCTCGGGCAGTTCGGCGACCGCTATCCACGCGAGCTGTCGGGCGGCCAGCGCAAGCGAGTGGCGATCGCCCAGGTACTGGCCCTGCGCCCCAAGCTGCTGCTGATGGACGAGCCCTTCGCCTCGCTCGACGCCATCGTGCGCCACTATCTCACCGAGGATCTCCTCGGCTGGGTCGAGGGCGAGCACCTCACCGTGCTGATGGTCACCCACGACCTCGAGGAAGCCGTCGCCCTCTCCGACCGGGTGGTGCTGCTCGGTAACGGACCGCGCGCCCACGTGAAGGGACGCTGGGAGATCGACCTGCCGCGCCCGCGCGACCTGCTGCGCGTCAAGGAGGAACACCAGTTCGCGGTCACCGCGCGGGCGCTGTGGGATGCGCTGTCCGAGGAGGTGCGCACGCCCGCTGTGCGGCGGCGCCCCGAGCCCGAGGCGGTGTCCCCATGAAGCGCGCGACCCTGTGGCTACAGTTGCGGCGCATTGCCGCCCTGGCGCTGTTCCTGCTGCTCTGGGAAGGCATCAGCGCGCTGGGCTGGGTCGATCCCTTCTACGCGCCGCCCCCCTCGGCCATCGGCGGCTCCATCGCCCAGCTCTTCATCGATGGCGAGATCTATCGGCACCTCGAAGCCACCTTCGGCGCCGCCCTGCTTGGCCTCTTCCTGGGGCTCGCCGGCGGCGCCCTGCTCGGCTTCATCGCGGCCTTGGCCCGCCCGGTGGCGGAACTGCTGGAACCGGTGATGGCCATGCTCAACGCCATCCCCCGCGTTATCCTCGCGCCGCTGTTCATCATCTGGCTGGGGATCGGCATCGCCTCGAAGGTGGCGCTCTCCTTCATCCTCGTGGTGGTGCTGACCTTCTTTGCGGTCTACAACGGCATCCGCGACGTGGACACGCGCCTCGTCGAGCGGGTGAAGACCCTCGGCGGCGGGCCACTCGTGCTGCTGCGCGACGTCTATGTGCCCTCCGTGGTGGCCTGGGTGATGGGCAGCCTCAAGGTCGCGGTGGGCTTCGCCTTCACCGGCGCCGTGGTGGGCGAATTCGTCGCCTCCAGCCGCGGTCTGGGCTACCTGCTGGCGTTCGCCCAGAGCACCTACAACGCCGAGCTGACGTTCGCCCTGATCGTGCTGGTGCTGGCGTTCGTCATGCTGCTGTTCGGGCTGGCCGGGGTCCTGGAGCGCTACCTGCTGCGCTGGAAGTACCGGTGATGTCGCGGCAGCACCCAGGCAAGCGTACGCTGCGCCTTGCGGACTGCCTGGAGCGCGGCCTGCGCACGCGGCGCGCTCCGCCGCTGCCGATCGCCGGGGCATGGATCGAGACACCGGAGGGGCTGCGCGCCCGCTTCAGCCTGGCAGTACGCGACGGCACCATCGCCGAGGCACGCTTCGAGGCCACGCCCTGTGCCACGCTCGTCGCCTATTGCCAGGCGCTGGCCGACTACGCGGCCGGCCACCCGCTCGACGCAACACCCGGCCTCGACGCCGAAGCCCTGGTGGCCTCGCTGGAGGGCGTGCCGCCCGCGCGCCAGGATCGCGCCGTCATTGCCGTGGCCGCCCTGCGCGCCACCCTCCTGACATCCACCGAGGAGTGTTCGTCATGAAGGTCGCCTATCTGTTCGCCACCCAGCGGCACAACGTCTCCTACGTGCTCGCGAAGATGATTCTCCCCCAGCTCGAGGAGGGCCGACACGGCGTCGAGGTGGTCGGCATGTTCTTCTTCGAGGACAACAACTACGTCCTGGTGGACGGCAACCCCATCGGCGAGCGCCTGCGCGCCGTCGCCGAGCACAGCGGCATGCTGCTCATGGGCTGCGACCAGTGCTGCTTTGAGCGCGAGATCGCCGACCGGCTCATGCCCGGCGTCCCCATCGGCTGCTTTCCCGACCTCTACGCCGCGCTGGCGGGAAACCCGCCCGATCAAGTGATCACTCTCTAACACGCTCGACGATCCGGTACGCCTCGGGCGTCTGACCGCCCTCCTCGGCCCGGCCGGCGTAGTGCGTCATCCGGGCGGCCCGCGCGGCGGTACTGGCCGCGGCCACGTCATCGAGCGCTCGGCTCGTCTCATGACGGGCCTGGGCGATCTCGTCGAGCAACTGAGCCTGCATCGTCGGCCGATGGAGCGCCTCCTGGGCCTTGAGCAGCGCGTACTCGCTGCCGACGAAACCGGCCAGGGCCACGGTGGTGGTGGCCATGCCGATCGCCATCGCCCCCGGGCCGGCGGGCGCGGTGGCGGCCGCCGCCGTGCCGCCCGTCGCCAGCGAGCGGGCGGTATTGGCACCCAGGCGTGCCATCAGGCCGCGCACGGCCAGCCGGCTGCCCTGCACGGCCGCCCCGGCCCCCAGCCGCTGGGCCAGGGCACGCCCCGCCAGCATGCCGACGCCGGCGCCACCCAGACCGGCGGTCCCCCAGCGCGGCGCATCCAGGCCGTCATGCAGCGCCTGTCGCAACGCCAGGTCGAGACCGAGGACGTGGACGGGACGTTCACCCGCCTCCGCCGGCACCGCCTGTCGCGGCTCGTACGCCTCGTACAGGTGCTGCGCCATGCCCTGCATCGTCTCCCGCTGAACCTGGGCCAGGCGCCGCGGATAGTCCGCCTCCAGCTCGGCCAGGGCCTGCTCGACCCCGCTGGCGGCGACCAGGCGCTCGTGGAGCTGCGCATCCAGCCACTCATCCAGGTCGCCGGCCACCGCCATCCCCAGGCGCAGGTAGCTGCCGGAGAGCGAGTAGTACCAGTCGAGATAGCCCGGCACGGCCGCCTCGAGGGGCGCGAAGGATGCCTCCAGCCGCTCGTCCACCCAGGGCCGCATCGCGGCCGCCACGTCGTCCTGCATCCCGGCGGTGAGACGCTCCAGATCCCGACCGAGCGCGGCGTGGGTCTCGGCATCGAGCGTCAGGGGCTCGCCGTTGACCACCACCCGGAACAGCGGCGCTTCGGCGCGCTCCTGCAGCAGGCGATGGCCGAGGTCGAGCAGCAGCATCAGGACCATGACCGCCGACAGGGGTGCGGCCCAGCGTCGCCAGCCGCTCCCCGACAACACCGGCCGGCGCGTGTGTCGAGTCGGGATCATGGGGTCTCCTCCTCGTCGCTATCGGGTGCCGCGACGGGACGCCGCCCCTCCCGGCACAGTGCCTCGGCCCCCACCAGGAGGCGTACGTAGGCCCAGGCGAAGGCGCTCTGGGTCAGCAGCAACAGCAGCCAACCCAGCAACGCCAGGGGAGCGCCGAGCGGCACGGCCTCCACCGCGTTCTGCATGGCCCAGTACTGGCTGAGTTCCACGGCGCTGCCGAGCCGCTCGAAGAAGCCGAGCAGCGAGGTGGCGTCGCGCCCCTGCAGGTGGCGCAGCAGCGCCTCCTCCCAGCCCAGGCCCACCAGGTAGGGCTGGGGCAGCCAGAGCGCCGCGACCACCAGCGCCAGGGCCAGCAGGCCGGCGGCGGGCATTACCACCAGGCGCCGGGTCACCGCCGGCAGATGCTCGCCGATGACATGCCGAGCCAGGCGGCGACGCAGGGCATTGCGCAGCACCACCAGGCCGGCCACGGCGAGCAGCAACAGCGGCCAGTCGGCCCAGGCCAGCAGACGCAGCTTCACCAGCAACAGCAGCGCCAGGAAGGCCCCCAGCAACTGGTGACGGGCCACCATCAATGCGCCGCCACGCAGCAAGCGATGCCAGGGGGAGTCGTCACGCAGGTACTGATCCAGCCAGGCACGGCGGCGCAGCCGGGCGGCCTCCAGGCTGCCGGCGGCGATCAACTGGGTGACCAGTACCCAGGCCGGCACGAACAGCAGGCCGGCATGCCGCTCCCCCAGCAGCGACCAGGCCAGCAGGACCACCACCGCCAGGGCCAGGTGCGCGTGCCTCCAGGGGAGTGCCCATCGACCCGTGGTCAGTCTTTCCAGCATCCGTGGCCCTCCCGGTCGCCCGCCTCCCGGCCGTCTTCGACTCTGACCCCCTTCGGGCCCGCAAGGTCCCTTCGGCCTTGCCGGCCACCCGGGAGCGGTGCGCGACCAGCGCAGGATGTCACCCTTTCGTTACATAGCGCATAGACTGAGGGACAGGCACCGGGAAGAGTGAGCACGACAAGATGAAGAAGCCCCTGATGATACTCGTCGCCTGTGCCTGCCTCGGTGCCTTCGCCGACGACCACCATGACGGCGATGGGGACAAGGATAGCGACCTGCCGCAGTGGGCCGACGAGCGGCTCGAGCCCTTCCACCATAGCGTCTCGCAATGGGTCGAGAACACCTCGCGGCGCATCGACAGCTTCTTCGGCACCACCGATGCGATGAGCGTGGAGACCGACTCCTACCTGCGCATCGGCCAGGCATGGCGATGGCGCGAGGGTGACGACTTTGACCAGGACCTGGGCGCCAGCTTCAAGCTTGACCTGCCGACCACCGAGCAGCGCCTGCGCCTGGTCATCGAGAGCGACCCCGAGGAGACCCGCGGCACCCTGGCCGAGCAGGAGTCGACCCTCGCCGATGAACGCCCCGACCGGGGCGGCAGGCTGCGGATCGGTCTCAACCGCCTGGGTGACCGGGACAAGACCCGGCAGTGGAACACCCAGGTCGGCGCCGGCATCCGGGCCCGCCTGCCGCCCGATCCCTACGCCCGGATGATCAGCCAGCGGCTATGGTCCCTCCGCGATGGCCCCTGGCAGCTGGAGAGCGACAACCGCTTGTCGTGGTTCAACAAGGACGGCTATTCCGCCCGCACCCGCTGGGACCTGGGCCGGCCACTCGACGAGCGACGACACCTGCGCTTTCTGACCAATGTCCAGTGGCGCGAGGAGGTGGATACCCTCGAATTCAGCGAGGCCGTCGAGCTCAACCGCCGCCTCGACCGGCGCCGCGCCCTGCGCTACACGGCCGCCGTGCTCGGCGAGAGCAGCTCGCGCCCGCGCGTCGAGGACGCCTTCCTGCAGCTGCGTTACCGCCGCGACGTGCACAGGGGCATCCTGTTCCTCGACATGGCCCCCGCCCTCCACTTCCCTCGCGAGGCCGGCCACGACCCGCGCTGGGCGATGACCCTGCGCCTCGAGATGTACTTCCGTCGCGAGTTCGACCGCACCCTCCTGTAGCGGATCGTGTGAGTGCTCGCTGGTCGGTTGCGTCCCGCTCAGATCTCGAAGCCGCGGCCAAAGTCTTCGGCGGAGAGCGCCATCAATCCGCCCGCCTTCGGCTCTACTGCGCCAGGGCCTGCTGGACGAACGCCTCGCAGCGTTGGCGCGCCGGCCGGTCCTCCAGCCCCGCCCAGTAGGCGTCGAACTCGGGGCGCCGGGGGAGGGTGCCGAACTGCATGCCCCAGCCGATGTGGGAACCGACATAGACGTCGGCCGCACTGAAGGCGTCGCCGGTGATGTAGCGGCGTCCCTCCACGGCGGCGGCCAGGGTGTCGATGACCGTCCCGTAGTCGCCCGACCCCAGCCGCATCTGCTGCTCCACGCTGGGCTGGAAGCCCAGGCTGTTCAGCGAGATGGCGGCCTCCAGCGGCCCGGCGGCGAAGAACAGCCAACGGTAGTAGTCGCCCCTCGCCGGGGGAGCCGGCGCCAGGCCGGCCTCGGGGAAGGCATCGGCGAGGTAGGTGCAGATCGCGGCCGCCTCGGTGACCACCACCTCCCCGTGACGAAGCGCCGGCACCTTGCCCATGGGGTTGATGGCCAGGTAGTCCGCTGCCTTCATCGTCGTACCGTACTCGAGCGTCTCCATGCGATAGGGCACGCCGAGTTCCTCGAGCATCCAGTGAACGATGCCGCCCCGCGAGAGCGGGTGAGTATAGAAGGTCAGCTCGGCGGGGCTGCCGTCAGCCGGCTGGGTGGGCTCGGCCAGGGCCGCGGGCGGCAGCCGGGTCTCCGGCGGCAGCACATAGCCCCGGCCGGGTTCGTTGACCACCTCGACCCCTACCGCGCGCAGCACGGCGATGTCCTGGTAGAGGCTGCGCAGGGTAACGCCCAGCGCCGCGGCAAGGTCGGGCCCGCCGATGGGGCCCTGGTGGTGGCGCAGTACCCGGAGCAGGTCCTGCAGGCGAGTCGTTCGGGACATGGGGGTTTCCTCTTGCAGGTGGCCGACCGGCAGTCTCTCGCCACCCTGGGTCCGGCCGAGGCGACCATCATGCCTTCGAGCCGGCAGCGGTGCCAGTCATCCGCGCCCAGGCGGGCAGGCAGCGCGGCCCGGGGCAAGGGCGCCAGGAGTAATACCCGACATACCCCTCACTTCCCCTGCTCGCCGCCCAACCCCGGGGCCGGCTTAAAGTCCCTGGGCGCCTCGGCGTAACCAGTCGTGCACGAAGACCAGCTTCTGGCGCGCGGCCTCCGACAGCACGAAGGGGTAGAGGTCGGACAGCCCCATGGAGCGGTTGACGTGGTTGACCCCCGCCACCAGGCTGGCCGCGACATGGATCAGCCGCGCGGCGTCGGGCTCCATGTAGGGGTCCCAGCCGGGACTCGGCAGCTCCGGCGAGGAGAGGCCGGCCGCGACGAAGCTGTCGGTGATGTCCGTCAGGTGCAGCAGGTGGGCGGCGGTCTCGGCCCAGTCCTCATGGGGATGGGCGGAGGCGTAGGTGGTCAGGAAGCGTAGCCGCCAGTCGGGCGGCGGGCCTTCATGGAAGTACCGCTGGAGCGCGGCGGGGTAATCCGCGCGCTCGTCGCCGAACATGGCGCGAAAGGCGTCGAGGAAATCCTCCCGCAGGCTGAGGCGCCACCAGAGCATATGCGCGATCTCGTGGCGCATGTGGCCGATCATGGTGCGGTAGGGCTCTTCCAGGGCTTCCCGGCGGATTGTGCGCAGAACCGGGTCCGCCTCGGCGACGCTGATCGTCACCACGCCCCCCACGTGCCCCATGGGCACCGGGGTCGGCCCCTCGGCCAGCATGTGAAACACCGGGCGTGCCCCGGGATCCTCGGGCCGGAACCAGTGCCAGCGGCCCAGGTTGTCGAGCACCCAGCGCTTGGCGGCCTCGGTCTTCGCCCAGTTGGGCATGGCATTGGGGAGGGAGGGATCCGGCGCCAGGGCGGTCATGGCGCAGGACCGGCAGAAGGCGCCCTGCTCGGGAGCGATCCAGTTGCAGCCGATGACCTCCCGGTTGACGCAGAACGGCGGCATGGGCAGGAAGGCCCTGGCCTGGGGGTCATAGGCAACGGGCGTTCCGTTGGCGGTGGCGAGGTTGTCGAACCAGAGGGATCCGGCACCGACCGGGTTGGCAAAGACGCGCATGAGGCAGTCACTCCACAACAACGGCAAGGCATTTAGCCAAGCACATTAGGATGCATCCTGCTCCCTTAAGGAAACGCTGCACAAATCCCGACGCAGCTGCCTGTTCGGCTCCGGCGGGGTAGAATCTGACCATCCCGCCACCGTCTGACAGAGCCATCCGATGAAGCAGATCTCGTTCGCCCAGGCTGAGCACC